>CAIXBE010000343.1 GCA_903917595.1 uncultured Rhodobacterales bacterium | reverse complement strand
GCGCGAATCGCCAGACTCGCGGTTGAGACCATCGCACGATTGCACAAGTTCCCCAGAAACCAAGGCAGGGTCCGCGCCAACTACTCGCTGGTCGTTCGGACTGGATGGACTGAACTTTGGGGCAGGGAATGTCAGCAGTGCTAACAGTTTTCGATGGCAACAGCTGAGGCGGACCGCTTACCCACCGCCGCGCTTTGCGTGCGTGATAGGCGCCGCATGCGCGCCCGTGGATAAGTCTTGACTATTGTTACTTCAAACACCCGCTATGGACCCCGGCGGTATCGTTCAGCCGAAGACGTGTCAGCCAACGTGACGACAGCAAATCGGCCTTTGCAGACCTTGGGCCTTCGGCCGGAATCGGGCTGCAATGCGCCAATCTCCTGCCATTCAGATGAACATCCCGTCGAACGGAAGCTTCTCGCTTCGGTGAACTCGCGCTCCCGACCCTGAGCGGACTTTTGGGTCGAGACCTTGAATGACCGCAGTGTAAGCGGCCATCCGCGCTCACAAGCTGAACAGCCATCAGAGCCAGCTTGCCGACGTTTGCGCTGTCGCTAAGCGGGTGACCGTTGTGAGAGTCGTAAAGCGCGAGCACTCGCCCCTTTGCGGCCACTCGCCTCGGGCGAGAAGGGTCGATTGTTGCCTGTTGGTCCACGTCCGCGGGAGCGACGTCTCCGGGATGCCGCGCAGGGGTAAGGTCGTAATCGGCCCGGGCGATGTGATCGTCACGGCGTATCACCTTAGCGCGCCGCCTGAGCGACCTTCACCAGTTCCACCAGAATCTTCTCAATCTTTATCAGGCTGTCAATCGCATCATCCAGCGACATGGGTGTGCCACGACTGAGAGTGAACGCCGCTGCCATGTTGTCACCACCTAGTAAGAACCCAAGACTCTCGTGCAGCACAGAATCCGGTACGTCTTGCGCGCAAGCCCCAGCGACCTTGCCTTTCAGGAACGCGAACCGTAGTGGTGTCAGTCGATGCATCCGCGTCGCGGTCGCGGCAAGCTGAGGCAACACCTGGGCTCCGGGCGCCTTGTCCATCTGTCCAACAAGCCGCACAACGTCTTGAGTGACCTTCGCCGCGAGGTCCTCTGGCGACGAAAACGCGTTCACCACGTGCGCTTTCCTAAGCTGCCTCTTGAACGCCAGTAGCTTCTCTGCGCCGGCATCAGTGTCAACAAACTTCGGAAGCACGGGATGGTGCTCCTCGTCGATCAGGTACATCAGCGTTGGCAGACGAATGGCTTGCGCTTCCTCGTATTCGAGCTGAGTCATCGACTTCCCATCGTCAGGGTCGACGAAGCCGTACCGCATGCCAATGATGCCGACGAAGATGTTTGAGGCGCGGACCAGTCGGAGGCACTCGGCCTTGGGTGTGTCAGGAAGTGCCCCGAAGAACTCCATCGCCTTAAAGGTCAGCTCCAAGCGGGCAATGGCATCGCGCACAAGACGCCGGTGCGCCTCGAGATCGATGAACGTGCTGCTGACGAATATCGTCTGCGTCATACGCTCACATGCGCAAGGCAGACTGCACGGCGAGCCAGTTCACTGACTTCACGAACACGATGGCGTGCAGGACCATGAAAATCCAAGGCACGAGCGACTCGACATGAGACAGCGGCCGATAGAGCACGGGGTTCGTTCCATGATCAACATACTTCCACTCCGCGTCGTACGGGCGGATCGGCAGCCTC
>CAIXBE010000342.1 GCA_903917595.1 uncultured Rhodobacterales bacterium | reverse complement strand
CGACCAGCGATACGCTTTCGAGGTTAGGTGCCACCTGTTCCAGGTTGTCCAGCGACGCGGGCAAGTCGGCCTTGCCGAAGGTGCTGTTCTGGTTCTCTGGCACCGTCGTGCCGCCCGAGGAGCGGGTGATCGTCTCGATGGCGTAGACGAATTCGCCCGCACCTGGGATCAGATTCACTGCCTGGATCATGCTTTCGGCTGAACCATCAGCCAGCGTTGGCCGGATCACCTCGAAGGACATCTGCGGGAGGCGGTTGCCGAACTTTTCGAGCGGCAGTTCCTCGAAGACGATGTAGGCCATGCCGCGATAAGCGGGTGCGTTGCCCGCGCCCATCTTGGCGATGATGAACGGATCGGGCAGTTGGGTCTCGGTGCCGCTGTAGACGCGCCAGACGGCACCGGGCAGATCGAAGGGTTTGCCGTCAGCCCAGATTCGCCCGATGCCGGAGATCGGGCCTTCGCAGAGTCCGACCGCGAAAGAACAGGAATAGGTATAGGTCGTGGTCTTGACCTCGCCGCCACCACCGCCCTTGCCGCTGCCACCTTGCGTCGTGGTCGTGGATTTCTCGAGGAAATCGGTGGCCCAGAAGATATTGCCGCCGATTTTCATCCGGCCATAGACATTCGGGATCACCGAACCTTCGGTCGAGGAGGTAACACGCAGGCTCTCCAGCCGCGCCCCTTCGGAAATCTGGTTCGGGGCGAATGAGGCAATGATCCGGCTGTCGATGATGGTCCCAATGATCGACCCAGCCGCCTGGCCAATCACGGCACCGGACAGGCCGAGGATGGTGCCGCCAAAGCCCGCACCGATGGAGGCACCAGCAGCAGCCAGAACGATGGAGGCCATCAGAGCACCTCGACAGGATTGGGAGGGACGGCGCAGGCCGTGGCCGGGAACTTGAACGCAAACGCCGCGCGCCGCGACCACGCCGGGGTGAACGCTTCCTCGACCACGCCCGAGCGGTCGTAAGCGTGGATCAAGGTCGGTCGGATCACGCTGGCGCCGAGGAAGCCGCAGTGCTTGGCGGGGACGCCCGGTGCCATGCGGAACAGGATCAGCGAACCAGGACCAGCAGCGTCGAGCGAGACTTCGATCAGGGCCGCCCGTGCGGCTTCGGCCAGGACTTCGCGCCGCCCCGCCTCGCCCCAGTCGCGGGAATAGGGCGGCACTTCCCAAGGCTCGTTACCATGCAGGGCCCGCCAGATCCCCCGCGCGAGTCCAAGGCAATCGCAGCCGACGCCCTGTACCGAGGACTGGTGCAGATAGGGCGTGCCAGTCCATGCGCGTGCGATGGCCAGCACGGCCGAAGGATCGGCCGGTGTCCGGGTGATGGCGGTCATATGGAAATCCGTCAGGTAAGGGGCGCGCCGTTGTTGGCGTCGCCCTGATTGGGATAGCGCAGCACGGCTTCTTCGCCGGGCATGTGGGGGAAACCCCGGAAGTTCACGCCGTTGCCGAACTTGGCAGAGCAAGTCGCGAACTGCTTGTCGCAGCCCGCTGTGGCGATGAAGGCATCGCCGATTGCGATCGGCCGCACCGGGGCTTCGAACAGTGTGATGGCACCAGCTCCGAAGCTCGCGATCTCCGCCTTGCGCCCGGCATTGGCCCCGGTCGTCCAACTGACGACGCCCAGAGTGAAGGTGTCCGCCGCAAAGCTGCCCAGCGCCGCGGCCGTGAACCCCCGGCTTACGGACAGGCTGGCCACGGTCCCGGTCGCTGACCAGAGCGGCGAGGACAGGTTCACGCCGCATCTCGTATCGCCCAGATCAGCGTCGCAGGAGAACTGATAGGTCCGCCCGACCGTCTGGTTCAGCCAATGCGCCAGAGATCGCACCTCGGCCACGAAACTCGTCCGACCCCGGCGAATGTCACCCAGATTGCCGCGCCGCATCAGCACACGCTGGTCTGTCGCCGCCCAGTTCTCCCGCCAAACCTCGACCTCGGCATTGTCCCAGCGTCCGTCCAGAATGTCGGTTTCGGTGATCCGGTCCGATGACAGCGCCCCCTCGACATCCTGCGCATCCACCGAGAAATCTTGCGCAGCGCGGATTTCCGAGGGGACGAAGCCGCTTTCGGGCTCAAACGTGGTGCTTGCGAATGTCAGAGCCAGGTCGTGGTCGGTGAAGCCGAACACCACGCCATCGCTGCGGGTGATTTTCCAGCACCAGGACAATGTAGTGGTGCCAGAATCAAGATGGGCCTGCAGCCCGGAAGGCAGAGATTTCATCGGCGAACCTCGATCAGGGGGATGGAGGTGATGGATCCCAGACGCTCGATGTCGAGCGTGACGGGCAGATCATCCGTGTCAAAACGCACCGGCACATCAAACTCGAACCCTGCGGTCAGATTGGCACCGACCGAAGGCGGGCTGAGAAAGGTAACGATCCCAGTCGAGACATCTGCGGTCCAACCGGGGGCGGCCCCTGTCCAGGCGGGTTCGCGCAAGCTCGCGCCGAGGATGGTGACGATCTGCCCTGCCGTGCTGTTGCCCGCGCCAAGCAGGCATCCTGTGAGGCCAGCGCCGACAACGATGTCGAAGGACCAGAGCCAGAAGCCACCACCAAGGTCGGTGATCACGAGGTTGGAAACCGCCCCGCCATTCTGATTGAAGATCGTCGGTGCCGCGAAGGT
>CAIXBE010000341.1 GCA_903917595.1 uncultured Rhodobacterales bacterium | reverse complement strand
TGACGCTGGAAACCATGGCGCCTTTGAGTGATGATCCAACGATCAGCCTGCCCGTCGTGGCACGCTGATCAAGCAGGCCCGCGCCCGAAATGGCGGAGATCTTCATGGCCAGCTACACCACGCCGTGGGACACGATCCGTTGGACCAGAATGCAGGATCATAGGATGTCGGGGTAATGGCCATAATGAATGCTCTGTGAAGATGCCGCAGAACTAGCCTTATCGATCCTACATTTGGGAGCAAGTGGCACATGAGCTTAGATTGCGGAACATGCGCCTGCTTCGGCATTTCACCTGTTCCCAAATATCCTCGGGGGGGAAGGCTATGGTGCGCCTCACTGTCGCCGTGGGGGGCGAAGTGCCCCCATGACCGAGGAGGAGGCGAAGCCCGACGACGAGACAGGAAACTTGCGCCCGCAAGGGCGCTCCGCTCAATAGGCGCCCCAATCCGCGATGCTTCTGGCCTGCCGGGCGCGGGCATGGCAATATGTTCTTTCTTTGTTCTCACACCCCGAGTCGCCCATGCCCTTCGTGGAACTGTCCACGCTGACGAATTTCACCTTCCTCACCGGGGCCTCGCACCCCGAGGAGATGATGGTGCGTGCCGCCGAGATGGGGATGCCTGCCCTCGCCGTGGCCGATGTGAACTCGGTCGCGGGGATCGTGCGGGCGCATACGAAGGCGCGGGAACTGGCGCGGGACGCAGGGCCGCGTATCCGGCTGATCCCCGCCGCCCGGATCATCCTGCAGGACGGGTTTCAGGTCACCTGCCTGCCGCGCGACCGGGCGGGTTGGGGGCGGCTGTCGCGGCTTCTGAGCCTGGGTCAGTTGCGCGCGCCGAAGGGGGACTGTCGGCTTGATCTGCCGGACCTTCTGGACTGGGGGCAGGGGCTGGAGATGTTGGTCATCCCCCCCGACCAACGCCTGACGCTGGCAATGGCCGCGCCCGAGCCGATGGGCGATGCCGCGCGCTGGCGGGCGCATGTCGTAAAGTTGCAGCGCCGCTTTCCCGGTCAGGTCAGCCTTGCAATGGCTCCGCGCTATGATGGGCAAGACCCCGAACGGTTCCGGGACCTGTCGGATATGGCGGGCAGGCTTGGCGTGCCCACGGTTGCGACCGCGCTGCCGTTCCTGCATCACGGCCGCCGCCGTCGGTTGGCCGATGTGCTGACGGCGGTCCGTCTTGGCGTGCGGGTCGACAAGCTGGGCCGTCAGGCCTTGCCCAACAACGAAGGCCGCCTGCGGTCCGAGGCCGAGATGCTGCGGATTTTCGCGGGTCATGAGGCCGCCGTCCACCGCGCCGGGGAAATCGCCGCCCGTGCGGCCTTTTCGCTGGACGAACTTAGCTACGATTACCCGTCCGAAAACGCGCCGGGCGAAAATGCCAGCCAGCGTTTGGCAAGGCTGGCCGAGGCTGGCCTGCGCTGGCGTTATCCCGAAGGCCCGCCCGAAAAGGCCCGGGCGCAGATGGCGCATGAACTCACCCTGATCGGCAAGCTGAAGTATGAGCCCTACTTTCTGACCGTCCATGACATCGTGGCCTTTGCGAGGTCGCGGGGCATCCTGTGTCAGGGGCGCGGCTCGGCAGCGAATTCGGTGGTGTGCTATGCGCTGGGGGTGACCTCGGTTTCGCCCGAGATCGGCACCATGGTCTTTGAACGCTTCATTTCCGAGGCGCGGAATGAACCGCCCGACATCGACGTGGATTTCGAACATGAACGCCGCGAGGAGGTGATCCAACACATCTATGAAAAATACGGCCGCCACCGGGCGGGCCTGTGTGCCACGGTGATCCACTATCGCGGCAAGCGGGCGGTGCGCGAGGTCGGCCGGGCGATGGGCCTTAGCGAAGATACACTGGCCGCGATGGCGGGGCAGATCTGGGGCTGGGGCGGGCCGGGGGCGGTGACCGATACGCGGCTTGCCGAGATCGGGCTGGACCCCAAGGACCGCCGGTTGCGCCAGACCATGGCGCTGATTGACGAGATACAGGGCTTCCCCCGCCACCTGTCGCAGCATGTCGGCGGCTTCATCATCACCGAAGGCCGGCTGGACGAACTTTGCCCGGTGGAAAACGCCACGATGGAAGACCGCACCATCATCCCCTGGGACAAGGACGACATCGACACGCTGAAGATCCTGAAGATCGACATTCTGGCACTGGGGATGCTGAGTTGCATCCGCAAGGCCTTTGACCTGATGGAAAGCCACCACCACCAGCGCTTTACCCTTGCCACCCTGCCACCCGAGGACCCGGAAACCTATCGCATGCTCTGCCGGGCGGACAGCCTGGGCGTGTTTCAGGTCGAAAGCCGGGCGCAGATGAACTTTCTGCCCCGGATGAAGCCGAAGTGTTTCTATGACCTGGTGATTCAGGTCGCGATCATCCGGCCGGGGCCTATTCAGGGCGACATGGTGCATCCATTCCTGCGACGACGGAACGGGCAGGAGGTGGTCAGTTTCCCCTCCGACGAGTTGGGAAAGGTGCTGGCCAAGACCCTTGGCGTGCCGCTGTTTCAGGAACAGGCGATGCAGATCGCCATCGTCGGGGCAGGGTTTTCGCCGGATGAGGCGGATCGGCTGCGCCGGTCACTGGCGACGTTCAAGAAGCACGGGTCCGTCAGCGAATTTCACGACCGCTTCATCGGCGGCATGCTGGCCAAGGGCTATGACGAGGATTTCGCCCGGCGCTGCTTTGCCCAGATCGAGGGCTTTGGCAGTTACGGTTTCCCCGAAAGCCATGCCGCCAGTTTTGCGCTGCTGGTCTATGCCAGCGCCTGGATCAAGCGGCACCATCCCGGCATCTTTGCCTGCGCGCTGTTGAACAGCCAGCCGATGGGGTTCTATGCCCCGGCCCAGATCGTGCGCGATGCCCGCGAGCATGGGGTCACGGTCCTGCCGCCCTGCATCCAGTCCAGCCACTGGGACAACCGGATGGAATGGCGGGACCGGGCAGGCAAGGCGCCGGAACTGGCGCTGCGGCTGGGGTTCCGGCAGATCCGCGGCATTGCCGAGGACGAGGCGCGCTGGATCACCGGCGCGCGCGGCAACGGCTATCACACGGTCGAGGATGTCTGGCGCCGTGCCGGGGTTGGCCCCGCCACGCTGACCCGGCTGGCCGAAGCCGATGTCTTCGCCGCCCTGGGCCTGTCGCGCCGCGATGCGCTTTGGGCGGCCGAAGCCCTGGCGGGGGGCAACCCCTTGCCGCTGTTCGCCACCGACATGGAAGGCGAGGGCATCGTGGAACCTGCCGTACGATTCCGCGAAATGACGATCGGAGAGGCGGTGGTCGAAGATTACGTTTCCATGCGCCTGACGCTGCGCGCCCATCCGATGGAGCTGTTGCGGCCGGTGCTGGATGCGGCCTGAATGACTGCCACAACGGGGGGCCGCCTCGGGGCCCATCGAGGGCCCGCTTGGCGGCGCTGGCGCGGGCCGGTGCCACAGGGCGCGCGGGCGGAATCTGCGGGACGCTCCGCGGGGAGTATTTGGGAAAAGCGCAATTGCTTTAGAGTGTCTTGCCAACGGTTTGTCTGTCTTGGCTTGGCTTCAATCTGAATCAGATTGAAGCCAAGCCGCTTCAGGGTTTCTTAACCTCCTTTGACGAAGCTGGTTCTGCGGTACAGGGAGGAGTCCCGATGACCGCAAAAGGGCAAGTCGCCCCGACGGCGAGGGAAGCTCTCCCTGCACACTGTAGTGGTGTCGTCCGTCGGGGTGCGCCTGCGCCCCCTTCGTATTTGCTCTTTTCCCAAATACTCCCCGCGGAGCGTCCCGCAGCTTCATCCCGCGCAACGCCGGGTGGAAGGCTCGCCTTTGCCGCTTGGCTGAGCTAAGGCTGCCGCACCACGGCAAGGCCAGATACTGACGCATGACCCCTTACCCCCAGATCCGCGACCTTGTCTTGATTGGCGGTGGTCATGCCCATGCGCTGGTCTTGCGGAAATGGGCGATGGCTCCGCTTGCCGGCGCGCGGCTGACGCTGATCAACCCCGACCCGGTCGCGCCCTATACCGGCATGCTTCCCGGGCTGATCGCCGGGCACTACCGGCGTGAAGAGTTGATGATCGATCTGGTCCGCCTAGCCCGTTTTGCCGGGGCGCGGTTAATCCTGGACCGGGTCACCGGGATTGATCGGGCCGCGCGGCGTATCCAGCTTGGGCAGGGCCGCGACCTTGCCTATGATCTTGCCGCGATTGATGTTGGAATCACTTCGGACCTGCCCGGCCTGCACGGTGCCGCCCTGCATGCGGTTGCGGCCAAGCCATTGGGCAAATATGCGCAGGCTTGGGAGGCGTTTCTGGCCCGGCGTCTGGCCTACCCACGGGTTGTGATCCTTGGCGCGGGGCTTGGCGGCGCGGAACTGGCATTGGCCACAGCGCACCGGCTGCGCGCGGCGGGGGTGCTGGGGGCGGTGACCCTTCTGGATCAGGCGGATGCGGCGCTTCCTGCACTTGTCCCCGCCGCGCGCCGCAAGGTTCTGCAGGCGATGGCCGAGCTTGGCGTCAGCCTGCGTCTCGGGGTCCGGGTCACCAGTATTGGCCCGACCTCCGTTGCCCTTGCTTCGGGTGAAGTGGTCGGGTCGGACTTTACCCTGACCGTGACTGGCGCGCGGCCGCAGCCCTGGCTTGGTGACACCGGGTTGGCGCTGGACGGCGGATTTGTGGTGACCGATGCCCAGCTTAGGACCTCGGATCCGCTGATCTTTGCCAGTGGCGATTGTGCCACTGTTGCAGGCAGTCTGCGGCCCAAGGCCGGGGTTTTCGCGGTGCGCGCCGCGCCGGTTCTGGAAGCAAACCTGCGTGCAACTCTGTCCGGTCAGGCGCTGCGCCGGTTTCGCCCGCAGGGGGATTACCTTAAACTTGTGTCGCTGGGGATGACCTCGGCTGTGGCAGAGAAATGGGGCGTGACGCTGCAAGGGCCGCGGTTCTGGCGGTTGAAGGACCGGATCGACCGCGCCTTCATGGACCGGTTTGACGCCTATCCCGTGATGCCTGCGCCGCCCGTGCCGCTGACTGCGACGCTGGGGCTTGCGGCCCAACTGTCCGCCCGCCCGCTGTGCGGTGGCTGCGGGGCCAAGCTTGGGCCGGGGGTTCTGGCCTCGGCCCTGACCGCGCTGCCCCTGCTGCAGCGTCCGGAGGTCCGCTCCGGTCCCGGCGATGATGCGGCCGTGCTGGCCGTGCCTGGCGGGTTTCAGGTCATCACCACCGACCATCTGCGGGCCTTCAGTCTGGACCCCCGGCTGATGGCCCGCATCACCGCGCTGCATGCCTTGGGCGACATCTGGGCCATGGGTGCTGCACCGCAAGTTGCCTTGGCGCAGGTGACATTGCCGCCCCTTGGTCCCGACCTGCAAGCGAGGATGCTGGAAGAGATCATGGCCGAAGCTGCGGCAGTCTTTCAGGCGGCAGGGGCGGATATCGTCGGGGGCCATTCCACCGAAGGGGCCGAGCTGACGATTGGTTTCACCGTGACGGGAACCACGCCAAGCGTGGTCACCAAGGCCGGGGCGCGGCCGGGCGACGCGCTGATCCTGACCAAACCGATCGGGTCGGGCACTATTCTTGCGGCGGAAATGGCGATGGCAAAGGTTTCGGGGGCGGTGGTCCCGGGCCTGCTGATGGGCGAGGTCTGGCAGGCCGCGATTGCCCATATGTCGCGCGCGCAAGGGAGTGCTGCCGCAATCCTGGCCCAGCATGCCGGTGCCATGACCGATGTCACTGGCTTTGGCCTTGCCGGGCACCTGCTGGAGATGCTGTCAGCCTCCGGCGTCGCGGCGACGGTCCGGCTGGCCGATGTGCCGCTGATGCAAGGCGCGGTGGAGCTTGCCGTTGCAGGCCATGCGTCCTCGTTGCAGCCTGCGAATCATGCGGCGGTAAGCTGGCGGATGACCGCGCCGGAGGACTCCCGCTGCCTGCTGCTGACCGATCCGCAGACGGCAGGTGGCTTGCTGGCGTCGGTTCCGGTGGGTGTTGCCGCTGATCTCCTTGCACAGCTGAAGGGCGAAGGTCATGACGCGGCGATCATTGGTCAGGTGACAGAGGGCGAGCCGCATCTGACATTCACTTCATGACCGTCGCCGCGCGCTACGCTCCAGTCAACCTGCGCGCTGCTGCGGCCACTTGTGCGGCCAGTCCCGGCAGCGCTTCGGGGGCAAGCGTTTCTGCTGCGACCTCGACGATCTGGCCTGCCATCCGCGCCCGGTGCTTGCCATAGCGCGGGTCGTAGTGCTGCTCCATCAGGCCGTCGGCCAAGGCCGCAAACGCGCCCGCCGCTGCCAGGGCTTGCCAGTCGGCGATCACCTCTTGCGCATGGGATGGGCGCAGCAATTCGACCGTCGCTGCAAGCCGGGTAGCATCCGCCGAAAGGTCACCATAGGCCCGCGCCAGATATTCGGCCCGCGCTGCCCTTGGGGCGGCAATCGCCACCCTTGGGGCTGCGACCATCGCTTTCCACAGCTCCGGCGGCATCCGGCAGTTGCCGATCTTCGAGCTTTCGGCCTCGACCACCACCGGCCGTGTCGGATCAAGCCCGGCCAGGGCCTGCGCCAAGGCCCCCTCGAACGCCTTTTGCGACGGCTGCGGACCCATGTTGCCGAACAGCGATCCCCGATGGTTGGCCAGCCCTTCAAGGTCGATGACCTGCACCCCAAGTCCGGGCAGCAGGTTCAGGATATCGGTCTTGGCCGACCCGGTATTGCCGTCCAGCACCACCACGGGTGACCGGACCGGCGTATCATAGACCGCATGAACCACCAGCCCGCGCCAGGCCTTGTAACCGCCCGACAACAGCTCGACCCGCCAGCCGATCTGGGCAAGGATCGTGGCAAAGGACCCCGACCGCTGCCCGCCCCGCCAGCAATAGACCAAGGGCCGCCAGCCCCCCGGCTTGTCGGCCAGCGCGCCTTCCAGATGCAGCGCTGCATTGCGCGCCAC
>CAIXBE010000340.1 GCA_903917595.1 uncultured Rhodobacterales bacterium | reverse complement strand
CTTCCATGGCCGCCGGGGTGACCTGATAAAGGTCATCTGGTGGGACGGTCAGGGGGCTTGCATGTTCATGAAGCGCCTCGAGAAAGGCCGGTTCGTCTGGCCCTCGGCGAAGGAGGGCAAGCTGGCGCTGACGCCTGCGCAACTGGCGATGCTGCTGGAAGGTATCGACTGGCGGGCGCCGCAGCGGATGTGGCGGCCCTTGGCCGCGAGATAATCTGCTCATCTTGCAATCAATAATTCCCACAACGAATACAGTGGGATGAACTTCTCACATGCTGGATCAAACCCTGACCTTGCCGGAAGACCCCGGGGAGCTGCGCAGCTTTACCAAGCGGCTTCTGGCCGAGGTGAAGGCCCAGGCGATCCTGATCGAGAAGCTGCGGCATCAGCTGGCCGGGCACCGAGCGCACCAGTTTGGCGCGTCATCCGAGACGGCCGACCAACTGCAACTGGCCTTGGAGACCAGTGAGATCGCGGCCGCCGCGATGACCGCGCGAATGAAGCTGCCGGACATCGAGGCGAAGGACAAACCGGAGCGCCGTCCCGTCCCGGACCACTTTCCCCGGATGGAGGTGGAACTGACGCCCGGCGCCGATATCTGCGCCGATTGCGGCGGCTACCCTCGCCCGCATCCCAGACTAAACGATAACCAAGGTCGACGACCTCCTTCCGTGGCGCTGGAACGGACAGCGGTCAGACCGAAACCTTACAAAGCTCCACCATCACAGGCAGGGGCCCCGGCGTTTGGTAGCTATTCACGATGTCAAAGCTCTCCGGCACAGACCTTTGGGCCCCTCAACACTAGTCAAAACTGGACGCTATAGCAAAGATAATCCATGAGGGGGGGCAGCATTTTGTTATTTCAAGATCAACCCCATGCACAGTAGAAATAGGTGACATCGACGCTACATAGCGATCATTGCGAGGCTGTCATTTTGGTATAACTTGCCACCATGGAGGATCTAGCAAGCATGGCAAAGCGGCAACAGGTTTCTGAGAAGACCGACCCCACCGCCTTCGCGACAGAGGTGTTTGATCTGGCACCAGCCGCGAAACTGAAGGACGTCTTTGGCGTTACAGACAAGGATGTTCTCAATCAAAAGATGAACGACATCATTGGGCTTCTTTGGTTGCCTGACGCCTACTCGGATACCGAGAAACACGCACGGATCGTCAAGGCGACCGAGCTTTTCGAAAGCCTTGCACCGAGCGATGGCGCAGAGGCCATGCTCGCCCTGCAAATGGTCGGCACGCACTCTGCCGCGATGGAATGCCTCCGGCGAGCCATGATCCCCGGACAATTGCTGCCTGCGACGGACAGCAACTTGCGTTCAGCACAGAAACTCATGGCGTTGTTCACCCGGCAGATGGAGGCCATCAACCGGCATCGCGGCAAGGGCCAACAGAAGGTCACCGTCGAATATGTCAACGTTGAACCAGGCGCTCAAGCGATCGTCGGCACTGTGGAAACGGGCCGATCGCGCCCAAACACAAGCAGACAGATTCATAGCGCAGGGAATGGTGAGTTTGAAGGCACTGCGATCGACATCTCTGATGCACGTCCCGTCAAACGCCGCAAGGTGAAGGTGCCGCGCCCATGACATCATCTCACCCCCGAAACACTTTTCAAATGCGTCAAAGCAAGCGTTGTGGTGCAAAGACGCGATCTGGTAACGCCTGCCAGTCGCCTGCGGTATCCGGTAAGGATCGCTGCCGGATGCATGGCGGAGCAAAAGGAAGCGGCGCTCCCCCTGGCAATCGGAACGCTCTGAAACATGGCAGCTACTCAGGCGAGACCAAAGCCTTCAAAGCCTTCGTGAAGGCCGTCCTTGCGCAAGGTAAAGAGGGGCTTGAATGACAATTACTTGGGGTGCTTTGACGTCTGAGTGAGCTGATCCGACCCCAACGTTGGACCGCGCGGAGGAAGAGTTTCCCGACCTTGCTCAGGGTGACGAGCTGGTGACGTCCCCAGGTTTCGTCAGCATGATCGGCACGTTGTTTCCGACCGCGCCGTGTAGCCGTTCCTCGTTGTGGTATGTAGCTGTTTGATCCCACGGTTTGATGGTGCGATCCTTTCGAGGGAATGGAAGGAAGCACTATGGGACAAGTTCGTCACGGCAGCGCCACGATCCCGTTGCCCGACAGGTGAATGCTTGCATTCACCGAGAGGGGCACACGCCGTCAGAGCAGCAATACAGCGATCGCAAGCTTCGCTCTCGCAGCTGAGCCGGGAGCTTGGCATCAACCCCATGACGGTGGCAAGGTGGCGGAAGCGGGCCGACGGAGCCGCGCTCGACGGTTCTGACGGAAGCCGAAGAAGCGGCAATCGTCGCGTTCCGGCGCCAAACGCTCCTTCCGCCGGACGACTGCCTCTATGCCCTGCAGCCGTCTATCCCGCATTTGACACGGTCAGCCCTGCATCGTTGCCTGCAACGACATCTGCATCAATGAGGGGTGAGGGTGACGCGCCCCACCGGCCGTCATTTGAGCCG
>CAIXBE010000339.1 GCA_903917595.1 uncultured Rhodobacterales bacterium | reverse complement strand
GGCCTGATCGGCACCGGCTTTATGGGCAAGGCCCATGTCTTCGGCTTCACATCGGCCCCGCGCGTCTTTGAACTGCCGTTCGATCTGGAGCTGCACACCGTGGCCGACATCACGGATGAGGCCGCCGAGCGTGCCCGCCAGACGTTGGGCTTTGCTCATGCGACCAGCGACTGGCGCACCATTATGGCCAATCCGGACATCGACCTTGTGTCGATCACCGCGCCGAATGCGCTGCACAAGGAAATGTCGCTGGCCGCGATCGCCGCGGGCAAGCACGTCTATTGTGAAAAGCCCTTGGCGCCGCTCGCCGCCGACGCGCTGGACATGACCCTTGCCGCCGAGGCCCGCGGAGTGAAGACCCAAGTCGGCTTCAATTACCTGTGCAACCCGATGCTGTCCCTTGCCCGTGACATGATCGTGGGCGGAGAGCTGGGCGAGATCCGCGGCTATCGCGGCATCCACTGCGAAGACTACATGGCTGACCCTGTGGGCAACTTCACCTTCCGCCACGATCCGGCCGGCGGCGGGGCGCTTGCCGATATCGGGTCGCACGCACTGGCCACCGCCGAGTTCCTGTGCGGGCCTGTTGTCCGCGTAATGGGCGACCTTGTCACCATGATCGCCGAGCGACCTGACGGTCGGGGCGGGCGCAAAGCCGTAACGGTCGATGACGTGGGCCGCGCCTTCTTGCGGTTCGAGAATGGTGCGACGGGCAGCATCGAGGGCAACTGGATCGCCACGGGCCGCAAGATGCAGCATGACTTCGAGGTCTACGGCACCAAGGGCGCGCTTGCCTTCAGTCAAGAACGGTTCAACGAGCTGCATTTCTTTTCGACTGCGGATGCCAAGGGACGCCAGGGTTTTCGGCGGATCGAGGCAAGCCCGGACCACGCGCCCTATGGCCTATTTTGCGTCGCGGCAGGCCATCAGATCGGGTTCAACGACCTGAAGGCCATCGAGGTTGCAGGCTACATCAATGCCATCGCAGGCAAGGCACCCGAACCGTTCAACTTCCGCAAGGGTCTGCGCATCCAGACGCTGGTCGAAACGATCCAGACCTCCGCGCGCGAAGAACGCTGGATCCTCGTGAAATGACACTCTCGGTCGGAGTCATCGGTCTGGGCGTGATGGGGGCGGAACATCTGCGCCTGTTGCGCGAGGAAACGGCTGGGGTGCAGGTCACGGCAATCTGTGATGTTGATCCTGACCGCGCAGCTCGGCTGGCGGACGACGCAAGCTTCTTAGCCGATCCGATGGCCCTGATCGCGTCAGACAAGGTCGAGGCGGTGGTCATCGCCTCACCCGACGCGACCCATGCGGGTCTGGCCCTTGCATGCCTTGCGGCCGGGAAACATGCGCTATGCGAAAAGCCACTTGCAACCAGTGCCGCTGAAGCATTGAAGGTGGTGGATGCTGAGGTGGCCCTTGGGCGCAGGCTTTTGCAGATCGGCTACATGCGACGCTTTGATCCTGCTTACGTCGAGATGAAGCGGATGGCTGAAGAAGGCGGCATTGGGTCGCGCGTCCTTCTGCACAACATCCACCGAAACGCAGCAGCCCCGGATTGGTTCACCGGCCCGATGGCCGTGACTAACTCTTTCGTGCATGAAATCGACATCAGCCGGTGGCTTCTCGGCTCTGATCTGGTGTCCGCCATTGTCCATTCAGCACCTGGCGGCGACCCCTTGCTGATCACGATGGAGACGGACAAAGGCGAGATCGTCTCGACTGAAGTCTTCATGAATGCCCACTACGGGTACCATGTCCATGCCCAGCTGGTTGGTCGGACGGGCACTGTTCAGATGGCACAACCCTCGGCCACGCTGACGAACAGTGGGCTGCATCATGGTCATCTCTGGCCCGTAAACTGGGTGCCGCGCTTCCGAGATGCCTACCGCGTCCAGATTACGGCCTGGGTGAAGTCTGTTGCAACCGGCAGTCCTGCCGGGGCTTCGGCTTGGGACGGGTACGTTGCAACGGCTGTTGCAGAACAAGTTGTCACCGCACTGGAAACCGGGACCAAGGCCAAGCTCTTTCTCGGCGCACGGCCTGCGCTTTACGCCTAACATAAGTCAACTCTCAAGGAACCATCCATGCCGATCCGCTTTGCCCTGAACCGAACTTGCGCGCCGCAGATGTCGCTGGTCGATTTCATCACGGTTGCCGTGTCTTCTGGGGTCAGTGCGGTTGAAGTCCGCAATGACGTCGAAGGACGCGAGTTCGCAGACGGCACCCCCGCGAAAGAGGTGAAGGAACGGCTGGACGCCGCCGGCTTGGGCGTCGCATCGGTGAACGCCCTCCAGCGGTTCAACGAGTGGACGCCCGCGCGCGCCAAAGAGGCAGAGACGATCATTTCATATGCCGCGACCCTGGGCGCGCCAGGGGTGGTGCTTTGCCCGGTTCACAACGAGGATCACGGCTGGACCAATGCCGAGGCAGAGCGCAATCTGCGCGACGGGCTGAAGAAGCTGCGTCCGATCCTGAAAGACCACGGCATCACAGGCTATGTCGAACCCCTTGGCATGAAAGGGTCGACCATGAAGCGGCAAAGCATGGCCGTAGAGGCCGTGTCGGATGTGGATGGGTGGGACGCCTACGCGCTGTGTTTTGACACGTTCCAGTTTTTCCGCTGCGGAGATAACGCGATGCACTACGAACGCATCGGTCTGGCGCATATGTCAGGCATCTCGCGGGCCGACCTGAAACCCGATGCGTTGACCGAACCTGACCGTGGGCTGGTCTTTATTGACGACCGCGTCGACAACATCGGGCTTTTGCGAAACCTTGTCGCCAGCGGTTACTCGGGCTTTGTCTCGATGGAACCGTTCAGTCCCGCCGTACAGAACGATCCGGAACTTCTCGCGCACATGCGGGCAAGCCTGGAGTATGTATCTACCTTGTTGAAATCGCTAACTTAAAAGCTGCAACACGGTCGGAAGGCAATTCCCCTTGTCCGCCATGGCGGGCAGGGTTTTGAAAGCAATGACAATTGCGATGCAAGATTCATTGCCAAAAACATTAATTGACAATTGAACTGCAAATGCTTCAGATCACTGCAGGCGGTAGTCGCCAGACCGGCATTTAAAGGGCCGGTGATTCCATGGGAGGAACACGAATGAAGAAATATCTGCTGCTTGCTTCCGTCGCGATTGCAAGCCTGACCTCGATGGCGCAGGCCGCTGATCTGAAAGTCTGCGTGAGCTGGTCGAATTTCCGTGAAGAGCGCTGGAAGACCGATGAGGCGGCGATCAAGGGCGCGCTGGACGCTGCTGGCGCCGAATACATCTCTGCCGATGCGCAGACCTCGGCCACCAAGCAGTTGGCCGACATCGAAGGGATGATCACCCAAGGCTGTTCGGCACTGATCATCCTGGCGCAGGACTCGGCCTCGATCGGCCCAGCTTTGGATGCCGCTGCTGACGCTGGCATCCCGGTGGTGGGCTACGACCGTCTGATCGACGATCCGCGCGCCTACTACCTGACTTTCGACAACGTCGAAGTCGGCCGGATGCAGGCCCGCGCTGTTCTCGAAGCGATGCCGAAGGGCCGTTACGTCATGATCAAGGGTTCGCCCGTTGACCCGAACGCAGACTTCTTGCGCGGGGGCCAGCAGGAAGTCCTGCAAGCGGCGATCGACGCGGGTGATGTCACCATCGTCGGTGAAGCTTACACGGACGACTGGCAGCCCGCCAACGCCCAGAAGAATATGGAGCAGATCCTGACCGAGCTCGAAAATGGCGTTGACGCTGTCGTCGCCTCGAACGACGGCACCGCTGGTGGCGTCGTGGCAGCGCTGACTGCTCAGGGTATGGCCGGTATTCCGGTCTCTGGTCAGGACGGCGACATGGCCGCGCTGAACCGCGTGGCTCTGGGTACTCAGACTGTTTCCGTTTGGAAGGACAGCCGTGCGCTTGGACGCAACGCCGGTGAAATCGCTGTCGCTCTGGCCAGCGGCACCGCAATGGACGCTGTTGCCGGTACGGCCAAGTTTACCACCCCGGGCGGCAAGGAAGTGAACGCGACACTGCTCGCGCCGCAGCCAATCACTAAGGACAACCTGAACCTGGTGCTGGATGCGGGCTGGATCACTAAGGACGTGCTCTGCGCCGGTGTCTCGGGCGTGGCAGTCTGCGAGTAATCTGAAACCGATCGGTGCGCCCCGGCTTGTCTTTGGGCCGGGGCGAATCCAAAAGGGGGAAGCGCCGCAAGGTGCTCGAGGGAGGAAAGAGAAGATGTCAGATCAAGGGCTTTCCGCACCGGGAACGGCACAGCGCCGCAGGGTGATCGACACGTTGGAAATCGACGTTCGGCTGCTTGGCATGCTGATGGCTTTTGCAGCCGTCGCTGTCGTGTTTACCATCTGGACCGGCGGCACATTTGTGGGGCCGCGGAACGTATTCAACATCGCCGTGCAGACTGTCCCGGTGGCGATCATGGCCTGCGGAATGGTCTTTGTGATCGTTGCACGGCACATTGACCTGTCAGTCGGGTCAATGCTGGCCATGTGCTCGGCCATCATGGCCATGAGCCAGACGTCCTGGCTGCCATCCGTCTTCGGCACCGAGTATGGCAATCCTGCCGTCCTTGCCGTCACCGTGGTGATCGGTCTGGCCTTCGGCACGGTGATGGGCGGGGTGACTGGCTGGCTGGTCGGGTATCAGCGGATCCCCTCCTTCATAGACACGCTTGGTGGCCTTTTCGTATGGCGCAACGTGAACTGGTTCACCACCAACGGGCAGTCAGTATCCTTGACTGACCCCAACCTCTTGATGTTCGGCGGTACTGAAGGCGTCCTTGGCGCCACGGCAAGTTGGGTTCTGGGCTTGATTGCCGCTGCGATTGCCGTATGGGCCATTTTCGCCTCGCGTCGGAACAAGCAAAGCCATGGCTTCATGGTGAAACCGGTCTGGGCCGAAGCCGTCATGGCCGGTTTGATTGTGGGTGTGATCCTGTTCTTCGTCGGCTGGCTGTCGCGCTATCCAGTGCCGGCGGCCAAGCTGAAGCGCCTGTTCGAGGCGCGGGGCGAGGCTATGCCAGAGGGTTATACCGCCATGCACGGCCTGCCGATCTCGGTTCTGATCCTGATCGCGGTGGGTGTCATGATGACTGTCGTCGCCCGCAAGACGACCTTCGGCCGATACATCTTCGCTATGGGCGGCAACCCCGACGCGGCCGAACTTTCTGGGATCAACACCCGCGCACTGACCGTGAAGATCTTTGCACTGATGGGATTTCTTTGCGCCCTTGCGGCTCTGGTCGCTCAGGCGCGCCTTCAAAGCCATGGCAATGACATCGGCATGTTGGAAGAACTGCGTGTGATCGCCGCTGCGGTCATCGGCGGCACGGCTTTGGCGGGGGGTGTAGGCACCATTTATGGTGCGATCCTCGGCGCACTCATTATGCAATCTCTGCAATCCGGCATGGCCATGGTCGGCGTGGACACGCCTTTCCAGAACATCGTCGTCGGCCTCGTCCTGATCATCGCCGTCTGGGTCGACATCATTTATCGCAAGCGTCTGGGGCTTTCCAAATGATCGACAGAACCAAACCTCTCGTCGAGATGCGCGACATTTCCATCTCTTTTGGTGGGATCAAGGCGGTGGATCGCGTGTCTATCGACCTTTACCCCGGCGAAGTGGTCGGCCTTCTGGGCCACAATGGCGCAGGCAAGTCGACGCTGATCAAGTGCCTCTCGGGCGCTTATCAAAAGGACGCTGGCCAGATTCTGATCAGTGGTCAGGAGGTCGAGATCAACAATCCCCGCGATGCACGCGACTTGAACATCGAGACTATCTACCAGACGCTGGCTTTGGCCGACAATCTCGATGCGGCTTCGAACCTATTCCTGGGGCGTGAGATCAAGAAACGGGGCATCGTCGACGATGCAAAGATGGAAGCGGAGGCCCGTAAAATCATGGGCCGATTGAACCCGAACTTCCGCAAGTTCAGCGTGCCAGTGTCGGCCCTCTCGGGTGGACAGCGCCAGTCTGTCGCCATCGCCCGCGCAGTCTACTTCAATGCCAAGATCCTGATCATGGACGAGCCGACCGCCGCCCTTGGCCCGCATGAGACCCAGATGGTGGCGGAGCTGATTCAGGAGTTGAAGGCACAAGGACTAGGCATCTTCCTGATCGAGCATGACATCCACAACGTCATGAAGCTCTGTGATCGGGCGTCAGTCATGAAAAATGGCCAGTTGGTCGGCACCGTGAACGTCAAGGACGTCACCGATGATGACATCCTCGGCATGATCATTCTTGGCAAGAAGCCCGCCCACCTGGCCGCCTGACGGATACGCCTTCGGGCGTGTCACCACACATCCATGAGGGTTGCTATGATACGTTACGCCGTCGTCGGTGCGGGCTGGATTTCGCAAGAAGCCTTCATGCCAACGGACGGACAACCTATTTCGCCAGAATTCGCTCCGAAGCCATATCGGGCGTGGCGCAAACAAGTGTCGAGGTGAACCTGCGGCAGCAATTCTAGGAAAGTGGATCGGAGAAGTGGTGGAGCCTCACCAGCTTCATCCAAACGCGAAAGAGCATCCGATTGCACTCAACGCGCTGTCAGGCGGCGCTGGCGCAGAAACCTTCTTGTTCAACCGGCTGACGGGCGTAGATCATATCACTGACTTCACGACAGCCAGCGACCACATCAGCCTGTCTAAGGCCATATTCACGGCGTTGGGCGCAGTAGGGACTATTGGATCGACCGCGTTTTATGCTGCTGCCGACGCCACCTCAGGCCATCTTGCTACGGATCGGGTGATCTACAACACGACCAACGGTACCCTTTACTATGACAAAGATGGCAACGGTTCTGGGGCAGCGGTTCAAATCGGGGTGTTGGATAATCACCCGACGCTGGCTTAAATGGATGTGCTGATCTTCTGACTGCGCATTCCACGGAAGATGGGCATCGATTCCACGGGATCGCGGGCACTCATTCCACGGCATCGCGGGCAGCTGATCTGACCGACGGTTTCATGGAGTCAGGCTTGTGCTGACAGGTCAAGGCTTGTGTTGCGGGCGGC
>CAIXBE010000338.1 GCA_903917595.1 uncultured Rhodobacterales bacterium | reverse complement strand
ACCTGACCCGCATCGCGCAGCGTGGTCGAGAACAGGTTGTCGATGTCCCAATCATTCTCTTTTGCTTTCGGGCGATCTTCGGGTTTGACGATGACCTTCCAGCTGGCCAGCATTTCCGGCATGCCCCATTCGGGCGGTGCCGGCGGTTCCAGCAGCAGATAGCGCGCCATCAGGTCAACCTCGGCTTCGCTCAGCGCACCTGACGTGCCCCAGTTCGGCATGCCCGCAGGCGAGCCGTAGGTGATGAAACTTTGCAGATAATCATAGCCGTTTTCACGGGTGATATCGGTGGTCAGGGGCTTGCCTGTGGCCCCTTTGCGCAGCACGCCATGGCACCCTGCGCAGCGTTCAAAGTAGATCTTGGTGCCTTGCTGGAACTCTTCTTGGGTCATGACGGGGTCGCCGTCTTTGCGACCGGGGATTTCCACCTTGATCTGGCCCAATGTGGTCATCGAAGGTTCATAGGCTGCGGCGGGTCCGTCGGTGTGGTCTTTGGGCTTTTCTTCCGCATAGACGGCACCTGCGAACAGGGCAAAGGCCATGGCCGCGCTGGACATCAGCACGTTCCTGGCAGTGAAGGCTCGGGGTTTCATGGAATTTCTCCGTTCCGCTGGTGAGGCTAAGCGGACCTTGAACCGGCACCCGAGTCGTCTCCTTGACTTTCGTTAAGGTGCTTTGAAATCACTTGGGCCAAAGTCGTCTCAGGAAACCCGCGGGGGTCTTGATGCGATTTCTAACTGTGCTTGCGCTTGCCCTCGGGTTTTGCCTGTCGGCTGTTGGGCCTGCGCAGGCGGAAAAAACCGGCTTCAACGCGATTGTCGTGGCTGATCCCGGTGCCGATCTGGCGGCCGAAGTGCTGGGCCTGACCGGCCCGGTGCAGGTGATCCGCAATGACGTGGGCGTGCCCGGTTGGGATGTGACGGCCAATGGAAAAACCGTGGGGCATCTTGCCTCAACTTGGCAAGTCGCAGGGTCGGTTGGCTATTCCGGGCGGCCTTTGGATGTGCTGGTGGCCATCTCGCCCGCCGGGCGCATCACCGGGGCGCGGCTGATGCAGCACAATGAACCGGTGCTGACGCTGGGGATTTCCGACGCCGATATTGCCGCCTATGTCAGCGGCTTTGCCGGTTATGACCTGACCGCCCCTGCCGGAACCGGCCTTCGCCAACCCGGCGTGCCCGATGTGATCAGCCGCGCCACCGTGTCCACCGGCGTCATCCGCGACGGCATCCTGCGCACCGCCCGCACCCTTGCCATTGGCCGCGGCGTGATCGCGGCAGGCGGCGGGATTGACCGACTGACCTTTACCCCAACCGATTGGGCGGGGTTGTTGGCCATGGGGGCGCTGTCCGAAGTGCAGGTCACCATGACAGAGGCGGCAGCAGCACTTGCCGGTGCCAAGGTGCCGATCCCCGCTGGGGACGGCCCGTTCCTGCACCTGTGGACCGGGCTGATTGACGCGCCGACCGTGGGCCAAAGCCTGCTGGGCCAGCAGGACTTCACCAAGGCCGTTGGCAACCTTGGCCCCGGCGAAACCGCGCTGATCGTCATTTCACAGGGCCTACACTCGCACCGTGGCACCGATTGGAAGAAAGCCGGCATCTTTGACCGCATCACCATCCTCCAAGGCGACACCCGGTTTCAACCGACCGAGGCCAGCTACCAGATGCTGAAGCGCCTTCAGGCCCCCGGCGCGCCCGAAGCCAAGGAAATCAGCCTGTTCCGCCTGCCGCCCGCCATCAACCCCCTATTGCCGATCCGGGTGGAAATCACCGCCAGCCGCGACACCGCAGCCGCCCCGGTGTCGATGACCATCGCCACCGATTACACCCTGCCCGCCGCCCTGCGCCTTGCCCCCGATACCGAACCCGAACCACTGTGGCGCGCGATATGGGATGCCAAACATCTGGAAACCGCCATCGTTGCCACCATGCTGGCCGTCCTCACGCTGATCCTGTTCGCCCAAGAATGGATCACCCGCCGCCCCCGCCTGTGGCGCACCGGGCGGATATCATTCCTGTTGACCACGCTGATCGTGCTGGGCTGGGGGTTGAACGGGCAGCTTTCTGTGGTGCAGGTCATCGCCTTTATCCATTCGCTGCTGAACGGTTTTCGCTGGGAAACCTTCCTGATAGAACCCGTGATCTTCCTGCTATGGGGCTTTACCGCGCTGGGCATGTTGTTCTGGGGGCGCGGGGTCTATTGCGGTTGGCTGTGCCCCTTTGGCGCGCTGCAAGAATTGACCAACAACGCCGCCGTGGCCCTTGGCATCCGCCAGATTGCCGTGCCCCAAGCGGTGCATGAACGGCTCTGGGTCATCAAATACACCGCCTTTGTCGGCATTCTGGCGCTGTCGTTCTATTCGATGCACGACGCGTTGATCGTGGCCGAGGTGGAACCCTTCAAGACCGCGATCAGCCTGCGGATGTGGCGCGCTTGGCCGTTTGTTCTGTTCGTGTTGGCCCTGTTGACCGCGAGCCTGTTCATTGAACGCTTCTATTGCCGCTACCTTTGTCCGCTTGGCGCGGGCCTGGCCATTCCGGCCAAGCTGAAGGTGTTCGATTGGCTAAAGCGCCGGCCGCAATGTGGGCGCGAATGCAGGCTTTGCGAAACCAAATGCACCGTGGGCGCGATTGACCCATTGGGCCGGATCAACGCCAA
This sequence comes from uncultured Rhodobacterales bacterium, assembly GCA_903917595.1. GTDB lineage: Bacteria > Pseudomonadota > Alphaproteobacteria > Rhodobacterales > Rhodobacteraceae > Tabrizicola > Tabrizicola rara. Next base: position 1,636 of record CAIXBE010000338.1, on the reverse strand, counting down.
CGAATGTGTGCTGTGCCTGCGCTGTCAGGTCATCATGAACGACGGCACGGCTTGCCCGGTCTTGAAACGCCGCGCGCGGGCGGATGGGGGGGCGGCATGATCGGACGCAGACGATTTCTAGCACTGTCGGCGGCGGCTTTGGCAGCCCCCGGCCATGCGGCCACCCGGCACGACTGGCAGGGCACAGCCCTTGGCGCGCAGGCGCAGCTGGTCCTGTCAGGGGCCACCGATGCCCAAGCCCGCCACGTCTTTGCCCGCGTCGTATCGGAACTGGCGCAAGTGGAGGCGCAGTTTTCGCTTTATCGCGATAGCGCCTTGACCCGGTTGAACCGCGATGCCCGCCTGTCGCATCCCGCGCCAGAAATTCAGAACCTGTTCGCGCTGGCAGGCCAAGTGCATCAGGCCACGGGCGGGGTGTTTGACCCATCTATCCAACCGTTATGGCTGGCCACGGCCACAGGGGGCGATCAGACCACCGCCCGCGCCGCCATTGGCTGGACCCGCGTTGGCATATCCCCCGAGGATATCAAACTAACCCAAGGCATGGCGCTGACCTTCAATGGCATCGCCCAAGGCCATGCTGCCGACCGAATAGCGGCCTTGATGCGCGCCGAAGGCTTTGGCAACGTGCTGATCAATATGGGCGAAGTGCAGGCGCTGGGTAGCCACCCGGACGGCGGGCCATGGCGGGCACAGATTGCGGGGCCGATGGGCGATGCCCTTGCTGACCTTGATCTGACCGACCGGGCCTTGGCCACCTCATCCCCCCTTGGCACCCGCATCGGGTTAGGCACAGCGCATATCCTGCATCCCAAAGGCCTACCTCCGCGCTGGCAAACCGTGTCGATCAGCGCCCCCTTGGCGGCCGTGGCCGATGCCCTGTCCACCGCCGCCTGCCTAATGGAGCGCCCCGCGATTGACGCCGCCTTGGCCGTATTCTCCGGCGCGCGGCTGGAACATCTTTCCTGACTGAAAAACTCCGGTAAATCCGGCCCGCTTGACTTTCGTTAAGGCCGCCACGCCCGCCCAAGCTCACAACAGCTTACCTGAAACCGCCACGGGAAGGATTCGCAATGCGCGAAATCATGACCAAGAGCATGGCCCGCAATATCTTTTACGGCGGATCATTGTTCTTCATACTCATCTTCATCGGGCTGGCTTGGAACAGCCACCGTTATATCGTCACCACCTCCACCGATGCCGCCACGCTGACACCTTCGGTCGCCGCCGGAAAACATCTGTGGGAAAAACACGCCTGCATCAACTGCCATACCATTCTGGGCGAGGGGGCCTACTTTGCACCCGAGCTGGGCAATGTGATGACCCGTTGGGGCGTGCAGGATGATCCGGTTGCCGCCATGGACAGCCTGAAAGGCTGGATGGACGCAATGCCCACCGGCATCGAAGGCCGCCGTCAGATGCCGCAGTTCAACCTGACGGATGAAGACTATCGCAACCTCGCCGACTTTTTGCTGTGGACCAACAAGATCCGCACCCAAAGCTGGCCCCCGAATGATGCGGGTTGAGGAGAAAATCATGAAATATCAAAGCCAAAAGATCGCACTGGTCTATTTCGCCACAGCTATGGCGTTGTTCACCGTGCAAGTCAGCCTTGGGCTGCTGATGGGCTGGATTT
>CAIXBE010000337.1 GCA_903917595.1 uncultured Rhodobacterales bacterium | reverse complement strand
TGATCTGGTCGGCTATCTGGGCTTTCGGTCCTCGGGTGCCGAAGTACGCGGCAATTCGGCCTTTGACATCGCGCTGTGGGACATCTTTGGCAAAGCCGTCAACCAGCCGATCGCGCAACTGCTGGGCGGCTTCACCCGCCGGCAAATCCGCACCTACAACACCTGTGCCGGAACCGAATACATCAAGAAAGCCACCGGTCAGACCACCGCCAACTACGATCTGGGCGGCGATCACAAGGGCTACGATGATCTGAACGGCTTTCTGCACCGGGCCGACGAGCTGGCGCTCTCGTTGCTGGAGGAGGGCATCACCGCGATGAAGATCTGGCCGTTCGACATCGCCGCCGAAGCCTCGCGTGGCCAGTACATATCCATGCCCGATCTGAAGAAGGCGCTAGAACCGTTTGAAAAAATCCGTCGCGCTGTTGGTGACAAGATGGATATCATGGTCGAGTTCCATTCGATGTGGCAGCTGTTGCCGGCGATGCAGATCGCCAAGGCGCTGGCACCCTACAACACCTTCTGGCACGAAGACCCGATCAAGATGGACAGCCTGTCCAGCCTAACGCGCTATGCCGCCGTGTCGCCGGCGCCGATTTCGGCCTCGGAAACCCTGGGCTCGCGCTGGGGGTTCCGTGACCTGTTGGAGACCAAAGCGGCTGGCGTCGTGATGCTGGATCTGAGCTGGTGCGGCGGCATTTCCGAGGCCCGCAAGATCGCCTCGATGGCCGAAGCCTGGCATCTGCCGATTGCCCCGCATGATTGCACCGGACCGGTGGTCCTCTGTGCCTCCACCCATCTTTCGCTGAACGCGCCGAATGCCTTGGTTCAGGAAAGCGTGCGGGCCTTCTATCGCACTTGGTATCGCGATCTGGTCACAGCCCTTCCGGAAGTGAAGAACGGCATGATCACGGTGCCACCCGGCCCTGGCCTGGGGATGGAGCTTCATCCCGATATTGCCAAGGTCTTTGCCGTATCGCGGAAGGTTTCTGACGCGACCTCAGTTTGAGAACAACCCAACGCTCGGGAGGAGCATGAAATGAAACTGAAAGTAACGGCCCTCGTGGCCGCCCTGATGACGACTGCCTCTGGCATGGCGATGGCCGATGGCCTGAAGATCGCCTTTGCCGTCCACTCTTCGGCCTCCAACACTTTCTGGCAAGCAGTCAAGAAGGGCTATGACGATGCCTGCGGCAAGGTAGCCGCCGATTGCCAGATGCTGTTCACCCAGACCGAAGGTTCGGTTCCCGAACAGCTGGCCAACATCGAGGCGGCGGTCGCGCAAAAACCCGACGCGATCCTGACCTCGATCGTCGACAACGCCGCCCTGGATGAAGTGATACAGCGCGCCCGCGACGCCGGGATCATCGTCATCGGCGTCAACGTCGACGATCTTGAGGGCGCTGCCGGCAATGCGCGGCAAGCCTTTGTCGGTCAGGGTTTCCTAGCGGCCGGCTATTCGCTTGGCAAAGCCCAATCTGCCAATTTCCCGGCGGAAGGCCCGATCAAGGTTCTCGTCGGCATCTCGGCTCCGGGCCAGAACTGGTCGGAACAACGCGGGCAGGGCGTGATCAACTTCCTGGAGGAATACAAAGCCAGTTCGGGGCGCGATATCAGCTGGGAAAAGATCGACTCCGGCACTGACCTTGCCGTCACCTCGGATCGGGTGGGGGCCAAACTTGCGGCCAATCCCGACACCACCGCGTATTTCGACACCGGGTTCTGGCATGCGGGCGTCGCCCGAGTTCTGGCAGATCGCGGTGATGCACCCGGCAAGGTGCTTCTTGGCGGCTTTGATTTGGTGCCCGAGGCCGTCGAGCAGATGAAGGCGGGCTACATCCAGGTGGAAGTGGATCAGCAACCTTACATGCAAGGTTTCATGCCGGTAATGATGGTCTACCTGAACAAGACCGTCGGCCTGTCGCCGGCAAACGTCGACACCGGTCAGGGGATTGTGACTCCGGCGGACGCCGATGCCATCATGGAGCTTTCGGCTCAAGGGCTTCGCTGACAAACACTGCGCCCGGTTCGGATGCGCGCTCCCCGCGTCCGAACCGCGCTCTTACCCAGAAGGAAACCGGCGGTCATGAGACGGCACATCAAACTCTCCCTGCAAAAGCCCGAGCTTGCCGCCGCACTTTTGCTTTTGGTTCTTGTCATATTCTTCCAGATCAAGTCGAACGGCGTCTTCGTTGGCATTGACAACATGCGTGGCGTGCTGGGTCTGTTGCCGGAAATGGCCCTGGTTGCGATCGGCGTCACCCTCTTGATGATCTGCGGCGAGTTCGACCTTTCGGTCGGGTCGGTCTTTGCCCTGATGCCGATGACCTTCGCGGTGCTGATGACCATGGGCTGGGGCTTCTGGCCGGCGATGCTGGTTGGGCTGCTGGCTTGTGCAGCCATCGGTTTTCTGAATGGCTGGCTGACGATCCGCTTTGCCATTCCCTCCTTCATCACGACTCTGGGCATGTTGTTCAT
>CAIXBE010000336.1 GCA_903917595.1 uncultured Rhodobacterales bacterium | reverse complement strand
TCGAGATGCGAAATCCCATGCCATAGACCGGACTGCCGAAAAACTCGGCAACAATCGCGCCGATCAGGGCCAGAGTCGATGCAATTTTAAGCCCGTTGAAGATGAAGGGCATCGCCGCAGGCAGCCGCAGTTTCCACAGGGATTTCCAGTACGACGCCCCCCAGGTCGCCATCAGATCGCTCTGCATCCGCTCGCTGGCTTGCAGGCCCGCGACCATGTTCACCAGGATCGGGAAGAACACCATCACTACCACGACCGCCGCCTTCGACTGCCAGTCAAAGCCGAACCACATCACCAGAATGGGGGCCAGGCCGACGATCGGCAGTGCCGCGACGAAGTTGCCAATCGGCAGCAAGCCCCGCTGCAGAAAGGGCGATCGGTCAATGGCAATCGCCACCACAAAGGCCGCGCACGCCCCGATCAGGAAGCCCGGAATTGCGCCTTTCAGGATGGTCTGGAAGAAGTCCTGCCACAGGATCGGCAGCGAGGTCGCTATCTTCGCAGCAATGGCGCTTGGCGCGGGCAGGATCACCGCTGGTACTTCGAGACCGCGAACCACCGACTCCCAAATAGCAAGGACCGTGGCACCAAAGAGGATCGGAACGGCAATCCTCGTCCACTTGTTATCGACGCCGGAGAGAATGACGTTGAACTGCCAGGCGGACGTCCAGATGAAGAAGCCAACAGCCAACGAGACGTCGAAATAGCCCAAAAGGGCCAGCGCAAGGACGGCCCCTTGCATCACGTTTATCGATGCCCCCGGCTCTCCAGCCTTCAAGAAGCCCATCAAGTGTCTTAGGACGAATTTCACCCCACCACCCCCATCCGTGCCCGCGCGAACCGCTCCAGAAACCCGACCGTGACGATCAGCATCCCCGCCAGGATCGCCGCCGCGAACAGCGCCGCCCACATGATCAACGGCTCGCCGAACTGCGACCCGATCAGCATCCGCGCGCCAAGGCCCTCGATGGCCCCGGTCGGCAACTCGCCCACGATGGTTCCCACCAGTGACGCCGCAATCGCCACCTTCAGCGAGGCAAAGAAATACGGCATCGACGCGGGCAGCCGCAGCTTCAGAAACGTCGCCCACTCCGACGCGCCATAGGTGCGCAGCAGGTCAAGCTGCATCTGGTCTGGACTGCGCAACCCCTTGACCATGCTGACCAGCACCGGAAAGAACGACAGATAGGCCGCGATGATCGCCTTCGGCAGATCGCGCCCGGTCAGACCCATCTGGCTGGAGACAACGATGATCATCGGTGCCAGCGCCACAATCGGTATGGTCTGGCTGATGATCGCCCAAGGCATCACGCTCATGTCCATCACCCGGAACCGCACGATCGACATCGCCAGCAGAACCCCGGCAAGGATGCCAAGCCCAAACCCCATCATCGTGCCCTTGAAGGTGACATAGCCGTGGTAGACCAGACTGCGCTTTGAGGTGATCGCCTGCCCGAACAGCCCCTTCCACAATTCCGCCCCCACCTGATGCGGCGGCGGCAACAGGGGCCGGTCCTGCGCCATGGTCTGCGGGATCACCTCGGCAAAGGTGACCGTCACCCCTGCCCGTTCAGCCTGATCATAGACCCAGGTGGAGTTCATCCAGACCGAGGCCGCATACCAAAGGACGAAGATCCCGGCGAGGACGGTGAGGATGGGGATAAGGTTACGCACAAGAGTCGCCCCGCTTCTGGATCGTTGCGAGCCTCTGCTTTGCAGCCAGACCCGCGAAGAGGTAAGACATCGGCAGCCAGATTAGGCCGGACAGAAAAAGAAAGCCTGCGACCACAAAGATTCCGTCCATTGTCGCGTAACCATAGAGCGGATCACCTTTTCGAATGCTGTGTTCCCTAACAAAGGGAAGCCAGTCCGGCCCAAGCCCGATCTTCAATACAAAAGCTGAATATGCACCAACTACGCCGCTGCCAATCCAGGTTACGGTGACTTTCACCAGCGCCCTGTAGTGTTCGATCTTGATCGCGATGGTCTGGTCATTGGCGTCTTCGACCTCCACCGAGGCCTTGCCCTCATCGGATCGAGCGACGAATGACAGGGCAAAGTAATACAAAAGAATGAGAACTATGCCTATTGGAATGAGAGCAAGGAATAGCAGCGCGGGGATCGGATCTGAGAGGACCACAAGCCCGAGGAAAAGCAAGGATAACCCAGAAAAGAACTTATCTGCATCGCTCATCCCTTTGCCCCCGCTGGCCAGGCAATCATCGTCACCGCCACACAGCCCAAGGCCATCCCGGCCAGTTGCAACCCCGTGGGCCTTTCGCCAAAGACAAAGATCGCCATGATCGAGATCGCCACCAGTTGGAAGATCGCCGACAGCGCGATGGCAAGGCCAAGGCCGTTCGCCTTCATCACCTGCACCATCAGCCAGTTGCCAAGGCAGAACAGCAGCAAGGCCCCGATCAGCACCGGCAACCCGCCCTTGACCGCATAGGTCTTCAGGACCGCATTGGCCGCCACGAAGACCGTGGTTGCAAGCCCAAGCCACAGGAAGGTGATCCCGCTCATTGCACTGCCTCCACAATCATGGCCGGGCCTTGCGGGCCGCCAAGATGGAAGACGCGCGGAAGACGCTGGCTTCAGTCATCCTGATGCCCGGCGCGCAAGCCTTCGCGGACCCGATGCGCGATCTCGATGAACTCCCGGCTGTCGCGGATATCCAGCGGACGATCCTTTGGCAAAGGCGAGTCGATGATATCGGTGATCCGGCCGGGACGGGGGGACATCACGACGATCTTGGTCGACAGAAACACCGCCTCCGGGATGGAATGGGTAACAAAACCAATGGTTTTTCCAGTCCGCGCCCACAGCTTCAGCGTCTCTTCGTTCAGCCGGTCGCGGACAATTTCATCCAGCGCGCCAAAGGGTTCGTCCATCAGCAGAATATCGGCATCAAAGGCCAGCGCCCGGGCAATCGAGGCCCGCTGCTGCATCCCCCCCGAAAGCTGCCATGGAAACTTCTTGCCGAACCCCGAAAGCTCGACAAGGTCCAACACGCGGTTGATGCGCTCTTCCATCTCGGCCTTGGAAAACCCCATGATTTCAAGCGGTAAACGAATGTTTCCGGCAATCGTCCGCCAAGGATACAAGCCCGCCGCCTGGAACACATAGCCATAGGCCCGCTTCCGCCGCGCCTCGTCCGGTGACATTCCGTTAACCGTTAAAGTCCCGCCCGTCGGATGCTCCAAAGCCGCAATCGCCCGCAGGAAGGTGGTCTTGCCGCACCCGCTTGGCCCGATGAAGCTGACAAACTCGCCCGGATTGATCACCAGGTTGACGTCCTTCAAGGCATGCACTGGCCCGTCAGCGGTCTGGAAAACCAGGTTCAGGTCCTTGGCTTCGATTACCGGCACGGCAGAGGTCTGGGTATCCCTCATACCGCCCTCGTCAATCCGCCATCGACCCGCAGGTTTTGCCCGGTGATGTAGCCCGCCCCATCCGACAGCAAAAACGCCACCGTGGCGGCGATTTCCTCCGACGTGCCATAGCGCTGCATCGGCACCCCGGCGCGGCGTTCTTCAACCTGCGGCAGACTGTCGATCCAGCCGGGCAGGACGTTGTTGATCCGGATGCCCTTGGTGGCCCAGTCGTCGGCGAATATCTTGGTGAAGGCCGCCAACCCCGCCCGGAACACCGCCGAGGTCGGAAACATCGCGGACGGCTCGAACGCCCAGGCCGTCGAGATATTGACGACTGCGCCCCCGCCCTGCGCCGCCATGATCGGGGCGACCAGCCGCAGCGGTCTGACCACGTTCAGGAAATAGACCTCCATCCCAACTTGCCAATCCTCATCCGTCAGGTCCAGCACCGCCTTGCGCGGCCCGTGTCCGGCCGAGTTGACCAGCGCGTCGATCCGCCCCCAGCGCGCCATCGCGGCATCGACCAGTCGCTGGATATCGCCCGGCTCACGGTTCGATCCGGTGACGCCGACGCCGCCCAGTTCGGCCGCCAAAGCCTCGCCCTTGCCGGAGGAGGACAGGATCGCGACGCCGTAGCCATCGGCGGCCAGACGGCGCGCACAGGCCGCGCCCATGCCGCTGCCTCCGGCGGTGATCAGTGCTACTTTCACCTCAAACTCCTGTTGCCGGAATGCCGCTGCGGCTGACCGGGCGTGGTGCGGTCAGGTCTTTCCACTGGCTCAGCGCGCGGTTGACGGCGGGGCGGGCCTCACGGGCGACGAACTTGCCGTGGCCTTCCTGCGTCCGCACTTCGCCGTCGTGGATAGCGACATGGCCGCGGGTCAGGGTGAAGCGCGGCAGGCCTTTGACCTTCTGTCCCTCGAAGACGTTGTAGTCGATCGAGGATTGCTGTTTCCCGGCCGTGATCGTCTTTTCCTTTGCCGGGTCCCAGACCACCAGATCGGCATCCGCCCCCACCAGAACCGCGCCCTTCTTCGGGTAGCAGTTCAGGATTTTCGCGATGTTGGTTGAGGTTACGGCGACAAATTCATTCATCGTCAGCCGCCCGGTTGCAACCCCATGCGTCCACAGCATCGGCATCCGGTCTTCAAGGCCCCCGGTGCC
>CAIXBE010000335.1 GCA_903917595.1 uncultured Rhodobacterales bacterium | reverse complement strand
GGGTTCCTGCGTCAGACCGTCGGCTATGTGAAAGCGGTGAATGACGCCAGCCTGTCGGTTCGTGCCGGTGAAACCCTTGGCATCGTTGGTGAAAGCGGGTCAGGCAAGACCACGCTGGCGATGGCGATCCTGCGGCTGATTTCCTCCACCGGAACCATCGCGTTTCTGGGCCGGGACCTGCGCGGCAGCACCGGTGCCGCCCTGCGCGGCTTGCGCAAGGAAATGCAGGTGGTGTTCCAGGACCCCTACGGCAGCCTGTCGCCCCGAATGACCGTGGCCGAGATCATCGCCGAGGGCCTTGGTGTCCACGGTGTCGCTCCCGGTCGCAACCGCACCGACATGGTGGCCGAGATCATGCGCGAGGTTGGTCTGGACCCCGCCACGATGAATCGCTACCCGCACGAATTCTCTGGTGGTCAGCGCCAGCGCATCGCTATTGCCCGAGCGATGATCCTGCGCCCGAAACTGGTGGTGCTGGACGAACCGACCAGCGCCCTCGACATGACGGTGCAGGTCCAGATCGTTGAACTTCTGCGCGGTCTGCAACAGAAATGGGGGCTGGCCTATATCTTCATCAGCCACGATCTGCGGGTGATCCGGGCGATGGCGCACAAGGTCATGGTGATGCAAGGCGGCGATGTGGTGGAAACCGGCGATTGTGCATCTGTGTTTACCAACCCGCAATCGGACTATACCAAAGCTTTGATGGCCGCCGCCTTCGGAGCCTGACGTGAAGCTTCTTTTCGTCCACCAGAATTTCCCCGGCCAGTTCCTGCACCTCGCCCCCGAGATGCAGCGCCGGGGCCATGATGTCCGCGCGATCACCGAAGCAGGCAACAAGAACAGGATCGACCTGCCGGCGCTGCGCTATGCGTTCAAACCGGCCAAGGTCGACCCCGCCGCCACCCGGTTGGGCCGCAACTTCACCACCAACAGCGACCGGGCGGTCGTGGTCGCCCGGCTGGCGCGGCAGCTTCGCGCCGACGGCTATGTGCCCGATGTCATCTACGGCCATTCCGGTTGGGGCGAGACGCTGTTTCTGAAAGAGGTCTGGCCCGAAGCCCGACTGCTGGTCTTCGCCGAATTCTACTATCGCGGGACCGAGGCTGATGCCGGTTTTGATCCCGAGTTTCAAAAGGCGAACTTTGATCGTGTGATGATGTCCCAAGCACGGGCCTCGCATCTGGCACAGGCTTTGGTGCATGCAGATCAGGGTGTCAGTCCGACCTACTGGCAGGCCAGCACCCATCCGCCCCTGTTGCGCAAGCATATTGAGGTCATCTTTGACGGTGTCGATTGCGACCGGCTGACCCCGAACCCCGATGCCCGGTTCGCCCTGCCGAATGGCCGGGAGATCAAACGCGGCGATGAGGTCCTGACCTTCATCAACCGCAATCTGGAACCCTACCGGGGCTACCACACCTTCATGCGTGCCCTGCCCGATGTGCTTGCTGCCCGACCGGATGCGCAGGTGGTGATCGTCGGCGGCGACGAGGTAAGCTATGGCCCGCCGCCGAAGGACGGCGGGAAGTGGAAGGACATTTTCCTGGATGAGGTCAAAGACCGGCTTGACCTGTCCCGGGTGCATTTCACGGGGCGGGTGCCGTATGACCAGTTGGTCGACCTGATCCACGTCAGCCGGGTGCATGCTTATCTGACCTATCCCTTTGTTCTTAGCTGGTCGATGATCGAAACTCTGGCTGCGGGGACCCTTGTCGTGGCCTCTGACACCAAACCGGTGGCCGAGGTGATCAAGGACGGCGTCAACGGCAGGCTGGTGGGGTTTTTCGACATCAAGGGCTGGTCTGCGGCGCTGACCGATGCGCTGGCCCGGCCCGAAGTCTATCTGGCAATGCGTGAGACGGCGCGTGCGATGGCCCGGGAAAAGTATGACCTGCGGTCGGTCTGCATGCCGCGGCAAATCGACCTGCTGACCCGGCTGGAACGGGGTTGAACCGTCAGGCGGGGGGCCAAAATCCTTCGAAGGATTTTGCAAATCTCTTCGAAAAGATTTGCGCCTCAGACAGCCGAAGAATGCAACGCCTTGGCGCTGTCATAGGCGTCAAAGGCCTTGGCGATCATCCGGGTCAGGGGGCGCGCGCGCTCGGGGATGCAGAATTCGTCTTCGGTCACCCGGACCATGTCGCCGAACACCGCTGCTGCAGCGCCAAACAGCGCCTCGATTCGCGAGGGCGTGGTGTCGAAGCCTGCCAGAAGTTCCGCCCGCGATACCCGAAAGTCGCACATCAGCGCCTCGATGATCCGGGCACGCAGGGTATCTTCCCCGGCAAAACTGTGACCGCGATGTGTCGAGAACTCACCCGCCCGGATCGACTTGGCATGCGCAGCCGTGCCCGACGCGTTCTGCGCGAACCCCTGCGGAAAGCGTGAGATTGACGAGGCACCAAGCCCGATCAACACCGGAGCGGTGTCGTCGGTGTAGCCCTGAAAATTCCGCCGCAGACGTCCCTCCTTTGCCGCGCGGGCCAGTCCGTCACCGGGCAGCGCAAAGTGGTCGATGCCGATTTCGGCGTAGCCATCGGCCACGAAAAGCTGCCGCGCGGCCTCGAACAGCGACAGCCGCTCTTGCGGTGTCGGCATAGCATCTGACGGGATCAGTTGCTGGCGGCGGCTCATCCACGGGACATGCGCATAGCCATAAAGCGCCACCCGGTCGGGCGACAGGGACAGCAATTTTTGCACCGAATCCGCGATGCGCGGCCCGGTCTGGTGCGGCAGGCCATACAGGATGTCGGCATTCAGGCTGGCCACACCCCGGGCGCGGATCTTTGTCGCCACGTCTCGGGTCAACTGATAGCTTTGCTCGCGGCCGATCGACTTCTGGATCAGCGGGTCAAAATCCTGCACCCCGATCGACGCGCGGTTCATGCCCGAGGCGACTAAGGCGTCAAGCCGGGCATCGTCGATCTCGTTGGGGTCGATCTCGACCGAAAACTCGCCCCCGTCCGCCATCGGTGCTGCGTCGAATATCGCCCCGGCCAGCCCACGCATCTGGTCGGGTGACAACAGTGTCGGCGTGCCCCCGCCCCAGTGCAACCGGCCCAACCGCACCCCGCGCGGCAAATGCCGTCGCAACAGTGCAATCTCGGCTTTCAGCATGTCGACATAGGCCACGACAGGCGCATCGGATGTGGTGCCTTGCGTCCGGCAGGCGCAGAACCAGCACAGACGGCGACAGAACGGCACATGGACGTAAAGCGAGATCGCGCTGCCCGCAGGCACCGCCTCGATCCAGCGGGCAAAGTCGGCCGGTCCGACATCCGCCCCGAAATGCGGGGCGGTCGGATACGAGGTGTAACGCGGCACACGCGCGTCAAACAGCCCGTGGCAGGCGAGTTGCGGGTCATGGGTCATCAGGGTAAGGTAGGCAGCAGGGATAGCTATGGTCCTTGACGCAAATCAAACGACGGGAAGCAGCATGCAGGATCACTCTGTCCATGTTCAGTGCGGTGACTGTCCGATCCGCCACCGGGCGGTTTGTGCTCGCTGTGAAACCGATGAACTGAACCGGCTGGAGCAGATCAAGTATTACCGCAGCTATCAGGCCGGGCAGACGGTCATCTGGTCCGGCGACCGGATGGAGTTTGTCGGCTCGGTTGTCACCGGTATCGCCACCCTGACCCAGACGATGGAGGACGGGCGGCGGCAGATGGTGGGGCTGTTGTTGCCCTCCGATTTCGTCGGTCGGCCCGGTCGGCCGACGGCGGCCTATGATGTCACCGCGACGACTGATCTGGTCATGTGCTGTTTTCGCAAGAAGCCGTTCGAAGACATGATGGCAACAACCCCGCACATTGCCCAGCGTCTGCTGGAAATGACGCTGGACGAACTGGACGCCGCCCGCGAATGGATGCTGCTTCTGGGTCGTAAGACGGCGCGGGAGAAGATCGCCTCGCTGATTTCCATCATCGCGCGGCGCGACGCGGCATTGCATTTGCGGCGGCCCGCGGCTGCCTTGTCGGTCGATCTGCCTCTGACGCGCGAGGAAATGGCGGACTACCTTGGCCTGACTCTTGAAACCGTCAGCCGCCAGATCAGCGCGCTGAAAAAGGATGGCGTGATCACCCTCACCGGTAACCGCCACGTCACTATCCCCGATCTTGACCGGCTGATGGAAGAGGCGGGCGACGACAGCGACGGCGGAATGCTGGTCTGACCTGACATTGCGGCAACGCATTTCGGGCGTTCCCGGCTGATTGCGCACATTCCCGGAGCTTGTCCCAAAACAAGGTCGGACATTTCCGGTTGTCCACAGCTAATTCACAAAGAAATCGCTTTACAGGCTTTCGCTTTGGCCACACCATATCTAGTAAGAAGGGCGTCGGGCATACGCTTGCTCTTGCCAGACGCCCAGCTTCTTGTGGGTCTCGGCCCGCCGGTAGCTCCATGATGAGGCCAGGCAATGTCGTTTTCCGAAAACTATGAAACGATGGACGATCTGCACCCGATCGACATCGTCGAGTCGCTGGCCGAACACCATGCCTGGGAATTCGACCGCGTCACCGATGACCAGATCGCGATGGCGGTCGAAGGCCAGTGGCGCACCTACTCGCTGACCCTTGCGTGGAGCGACCATGACGAGACGTTGCGCCTGATCTGCACCTTCGAGATGGAGCCGCCGGACGAAAAGATTCCGGCGCTGTATGACGTGCTGAACCGCTGCAATGACATGGTCTGGTCCGGTGCCTTCACCTGGTGGGCCGAACAAAAGCTGATGGTCTGGCGCTATGGGCTGGTGCTGTCGGGCGGGCTGGTGGCGGGGCCGGAACAGATCGACCGGCTGATTGCTGCAGCCGTGATGGCGTCGGAACGGTTCTACCCGGCGTTCCAGTTGGTGTCCTGGGGCGACCAGACCCCGGCCGAGGCGATGAAAGTCGCCATTGCCGAGGCGTATGGCCGCGCTTAACCTGCCCCTGTTAAATGGGGGATTTCATGACATTGGATCGCGTGGCCCGCGACGGGCTGGTGCTGCTTGGCTGCGGCAAGATGGGAACGGCGCTGTTGACCGGCTGGTTGGCGGCGGGGGTCCCCCCGGCTTCGGTCTGGGTGATCGAGCCGAACCCGACCGACTGGCTGCGCGGCTCTGGCGTGCACATGAACCAGGGCGTGCCGCCTGCGCCTGCGGTGGCGCTGCTGGCGGTCAAACCGCAGATGATGGGCGCGGCGCTGCCAGCCTTGCAGGCGCTGGGCAACGGGGTGACGCTGTTTGTGTCCATCGCAGCCGGGACCACGATTGCGACCTTCGAGGCCGCTTTGGGCGCGCGCACTCCCATCGTCCGCACCATGCCCAACACCCCCGCGATGGTGGGCCGGGGCATCACCGCCCTTTGTGGCAATGCGCATGTGACCGCTTCCGACATGGCCCTTGCGCGCGATCTGATGGCGGCGGTGGGGCAGGTGGTCAACCTTGACGGCGAACATCAGATCGACGCGGTGACTGCGGTGTCCGGGTCTGGTCCCGCCTATGTCTTTCACCTGATCGAAACCATGGCCGCCGCCGGTGAAGCCGAAGGACTGCCCGCCGATGTAGCGATGCAGCTTGCCCGCGCCACGGTCTGCGGGTCCGGGGAACTGGCGTTCCAAAGCTTTGACACCGCTGCACAACTGCGGATAAACGTGACCTCTCCCGGGGGTACGACGGCGGCGGCACTTGCGGTGCTGATGGACCCCGAATCCGGCTTCCCCGCGCTGCTGAAACGGGCGGTCAAGGCCGCTGCCGACCGTGGCCGGGAGCTTGGGAAATGATCACTTTCGCCGAATTTGATGCTGTCGACATCCGCGTCGGTCGCATTACAAGGGCCGAGCCTTTCCCCGAAGCCCGCAAGCCGGCCATCAGGCTTTGGGTCGATTTCGGGCCGGAGATCGGCGAGAAACGCTCATCGGCGCAGTTGACGCGGCACTATACACCCGAGGGGCTGATCGGGCGGCAGGTGCTGGCCGTGGTCAACTTTCCGCCGCGCCAGATCGGGCCGGTGATGTCCGAGGTGCTGGTTCTGGGTGTCCCGGATGAGGACGGTCAGGTCGTGCTGATCGGTCCGGGGCATGAGGTTCCGCTCGGGGGAAAGCTGTTCTGATGCAACGCTTGCTGATCACCCGCCGCTTGCCGGATACCGTGCTGGACGCCGCCCGCGCCCGCTTTGACGTGACGCTGCGCGACCGCACCGACCCCTTGTCACCGGACGACCTGCGCGCCGCCTTGCGCGACTTTGACGCCGTGTTGCCCACCCTTGGCGACCGCTTTCAGGCTGAGGTTTTCGCCGATCTGCCCGCCCCACGGGCAAGGATCCTTGCCAACTTTGGCGTCGGTTACAACCACATCGACGCCGAGGCTGCCAAGGCCGCCGGAATTGCCGTGTCGAATACTCCGGGAGCGGTGACGGACGCAACGGCGGATATCGCGCTTGGCCTGATCCTGATGACTGCGCGCCGTCTTGGCGAAGGGGAACGCCTCTTGCGTGCCGGCGCATGGGAGGGTTGGGGTCCGGTGCAGATGCTGGGCACCCATGTCAGCGGCAAGCGCGTCGGGATCATCGGCTTTGGCCGGATCGGCAAGGCGATTGCCCGGCGCTGCCATTTCGGGTTCGGCATGGAGGTGGTGTTTCAGAACCGGTCACGCGTCGAAGACCCGGACCTGCCCGCGCGGCAGGTAGAGATGGCCGAGGCGATGGCGGCGGACTTCGTGGTGGTGGCGGTGCCGGGGGGCAAGGCCACGCATCACCTGATCAATGGCAGGACGTTGGAAATGATGAAGAAAACCGGCATCTTCGTGAACATCAGCCGGGGCGACGTGGTGGATGAGACGGCCTTGATCGACGCGCTGCAACAAGGCCGGATCGCCGGGGCGGGACTGGATGTCTACGAGTTTGAACCCAAGGTCCCGGCGGCGCTGATCGCGATGGAGAACGTGACCCTGCTGCCGCATCTGGGCACCGCCTGCCTGGAAGTGCGTGAGGCAATGGGGATGATGGCGGTGGCGAACCTGGTGGCCTGGGCCGAAGGCAAGGAGCCACCGAACCTGGTCAACCCTTGACCTAGACCCGCTCATCAGCCCTGACGGGCCCTATCGCTGCAGCACGGCGCAGCGAAGAAGCCGGTCACGGCTGATAAGCGACAGGTTACGCGGCAGCCTTTTCGCCGCCAAACCGGCCATAGAACGTCTCAGCCTTTTCCGCCATTTCGCGCAGCAATGCAGGGGCGTGAAAGCGGGGGCCGAATTGTGCCGTCAGGCCCCGGCAGATCTCCACTGCCCTAGCCGCGCCGATCATGTCCAGCCAAGAAAACGGTCCGCCCGACCAGGGCGCAAAGCCCCAGCCAAGGATCGCGCCGACGTCACCTTCGCGAATGTCGGTCAGCACGCCTTCTTCCAGCGCCCGCACCGCCTCCAGCACTTGCGCGAACAGCAACCGGTGCTGCACGTCGGTCAGGCTGGGCTGCAGCTTGTCCAGCGGATACTTCGGAGCCAGCCCCTCCCACAGACCCAGCCGCTCGCCCTTGTCGTCATAGGCATAAAACCCGGACTTCGACTTGCGCCCCAGCCGGCCCTGATCCGCCATCCAGAACAGCACCTTGTCCACCGCCTCATCCGGGTAGTCCGCGCCCATCGCCGCCTTGGTCGCCTTGGCGATCTTCACCCCAAGGTCGATGGAGGTTTCGTCGACCAGTTGCAGCGGTCCAAGCGGCATGCCGACCAGCTTGGCGGCGTTCTCGATCAGCGCGGGTTCCACCCCTTCGGCGACCATGCGGATGCCTTCGTTGATGTAGGGGATGATGCAGCGGTTGGCATAGAAGAACCGCGCATCGTTGACCACGATAGGGGTCTTCCTGATCTGGCGGACGAAATCCAGCGCCTTTGCCACAGCCACGTCACCGGTCTTTTTGCCACGAATGATCTCGACCAGATTCATCTTGTCGACCGGGCTGAAGAAGTGAATGCCGATGAACTGCTCGGGCCGGATCGAAGCGGCGGCAAGACCTGTGATCGGCAGGGTCGAGGTGTTGGTAGCATAGATGCAGTCTGTCCCCACGACGGCTTCAACCTTGTGGGTCACGTCAGCCTTGACCTTCGGGTCTTCAAAGACGGCTTCGACGATAAGGTCAGCGCCTTTCAGCGCCGCGTAGTCGGTGGTGGCGGTGATGCGGGCCAGAACCTCGGCTTTCTTGTCCGCCGTCACCTTGCCGCGCTTGATCCCCTTGTCGAGGATGCCCTCGGAATGGGCGCGGCCCCGATCGGCGGCGTCCTGAGTGTTGTCGATCAACACCACCTCGATCCCTGCATTGGCCGCCACATAGGCGATCCCCGCCCCCATCATTCCCGCGCCGATCACCCCCAGTTTCTTCACCGACTGATCAGGCGCGGCGGGGCGGTTCGCGCCCTTGTCCAGTGCTTCCTTGTTGATGAACAGCGACCGGATCATCGCCGAGGACGAGGGGTTCATCAGAACGCCGGTAAAATGCCGCGCCTCGATTTTGAGCGCGACGTCGAAAGGCACAAGCGCGCCTTCATAGACCGCCGCCAGCAAGGCCTTGGCGGCAGGATAGACGCCTTGCGTCTTGGCGTTGATCATCGCGCTGGCGCCGACAAAGGTCATGAACCCAGCCGGATGATAGGGCGCGCCGCCGGGCATCTTGTAGCCCTTGGTGTCCCAGGGTTTCACCAGATCAGCCTCGGTGGCTGACAACACCCATTCCTTGGCGCGTGCCAGAAGGTCTTCGGGGGCGACAACCTCGTCGATCAGGCCTGCCGCTTTTGCTTCACGCGGCGAGCATAGCTTGCCCTCAAGCAGGTAAGGTGCCGCCGCCATCGCGCCCAGCTTGCGGGTCAGGCGGGTGGTGCCGCCCGCGCCGGGGAAGATGCCGACCATGATCTCCGGCAGACCGATCTTGGCCTTCGGATTGTCGGCGGCGATGATGCGGTGACAGGCTAGCGGCAGTTCCAGCCCGATCCCCAGCGCCGTGCCGGGAAGGGCCGCGACGATCGGCTTGCCACCTTTCAGCGACTTGGGGTCCATGCCCGCGCGTTCGATCTTGCGCAGCATGGCGTGGATCTGCATCACCCCGTCAAAGACCGCCTGCGCCCCGCCAAGTTTCATCTGGGCGATGACGTTCAGGTCCATGCCCCCGGCAAAATCCTTCTTGGCGGAAGTGAGGATGATCCCCTTGACCGCAGGATCGGTCAGCGCCTGATCAACAAGGGTCGAGACCAGCCCAAATGCCTCGGTCGACATCACGTTCATCGACTTTTGCACCACGTCCCAGGTGATCGTCGCGACGCCGTCAGCATCGGTGGTCATGGTGAAATCAGGCATGTTTTCCTCCTGGCGGATAGGGTGAGCCGTCACGGTGCAGATAGCGCCGGCCCGCGCCGTCTATTTCGGTGACCAGATCATGGTCGGTGTAATGAACCGTATCGCGCTGCGAGCGGGTGCCGATCACCACATAACGCGCAGGCTGGTCAGAGCGGTTGTCCAGCCGGTGCCCGACCGGATTACCCGCTGGCCAGGCGGCCGCATCGCCGGAACGCAGGGTGGTCTCATTGTCCTCGACCAGAACGACCTCGCCCGAAAGCATCAGGATCATTTCATCCTCACCTTCGTGCCAGTGGCGGTGACCTGATGAGGAGCCGGGCGGCAATTCTTCAAGGAAAGCGCCGAATTGCGACAACCCGCCGGGGTCGGACAGCAATTGATAGGCATAGGGGCCCGGGTCTGGGCCGGTGATGACAGGGTGACTGTAGGGGTCGCCCCGGGCCCAGTCTGAAAGCGGAACCTTTGGCATCAGCGCGGACCCCGGAACGGGGTGCCATCCTTGTGGGTGAACTCGGCCTTGCCTTTTTCTCCGGGGCTGAGGTGCACCATCATGTCGACATCGGAATAGACGGCAGT
The DNA here is from genome assembly GCA_903917595.1 of uncultured Rhodobacterales bacterium. Taxonomy (GTDB): domain Bacteria; phylum Pseudomonadota; class Alphaproteobacteria; order Rhodobacterales; family Rhodobacteraceae; genus Tabrizicola; species Tabrizicola rara. The sequence goes on along the minus strand of CAIXBE010000335.1, from coordinate 2,174 downwards.
TTCCTGTGGGGCCTTTGTGCCGACCACAAGGAACTTGGCCGGCTTGTCGCTTCGGTTCTGGAAGTGGTGGCCGTCGGGGTTGCCCGCAGGGAAAGCCGCACAGTCTCCGGGGCGCATCAACGTTGCGCCCCCGTCCTGGATCAGGGTGCATTCACCCTCTACCACCCAGACGAATTCGTCTTCGTTGTGGTGCCAGTGGCGCAAGCTGGACATCGCCCCTGGCTCAAGCATCACCAGATTGACGCCGAATTGGGTCAGACCGCCTGCTTCGCCAAGCCGAAGGGAAGACCGGCCCCGCATCATTGAGGCATAGGGTTCAGGATAGATCGACCCGGTTTTCACCGGGACCTTCGCAGGATCAATCACGGGCATCGGGTTCTCCATCCGGTTGGGTCACGCCCCGCCGGATCAGATCCGGCGTCAGGCGGAAAGGGCCAGGTCGTCCTGTTGCGGCCCCTGTCCGGGCGGCGACACGTAGGTGTACTGGATCATCTCGGTCTGCAGGCCGGTCGCGGCGGCCCGGCAATAGTAGATCGCCGAAGATCCACGCATTTCGGCTTCCGCCGCGGTTTGTTCTTTCCAGTCGACCCAGACCCGGAACCGCCCCGCCCGTGGCAGGTCGACTGCGGTGATGCTTGGCCGCAGAGCGACTACGCCACGCGCAACCAGTTCCGCACGCCGCCGCGCAAGAATCGCGCTGCTGTCTTCCAGATTGAACGCCACCGCCAGATCGTTCGGGAAATGTATCGGCAAAGGAAAAGCGTATTCCTGAGAAATTCTGTTCAGGTCGCCGGCCAGCAGCCGGTCGGCCTGATCGCGAAAATGCGCGGAAATCTCTGAATGACGCATGAAAAGAGCCTTCAAGCCGATTTGAGCAAGCAATTATCTTGTGAGAATCGTCCAGAACCCGTCGGACCGTGGCGACGCTTGAATGCCAGAATACGACATCATGGCAGCCTTGCAAACCCTGCATCCCTTTGGGCAAGATGGCATCCTGCATTGCGTCAGACCCGCTCGATGATGGTGGCTGCGCCCATTCCGCTGGCAATGCAAAGGGTTGCAAGGCCAATTGCTTTGTCCTGACGTTCCATCTCATCCAGCAAGGTGCCGATGATGATAGCGCCCGTCGCCCCCAGGGGATGGCCCATGGCAATCGATCCGCCATTAACATTCACGACTGCAGGGTCCACGTTAAAGGCCTGCTGGAATCGCAAGACAACGGAAGCGAAAGCCTCGTTGACTTCAAAGAGGTCGATGTCGCCGATCTGCATGCCACTGTCGCGCAGGATCTTTTCCGTCGCAGGCACCGGGCCGGTCAGCATGATCGTGGGATCAGTGCCGATCTTGGCCGTGGCGCGGATGCGCGCGCGTGGTGTCAGCCCGTGCGCGCGGCCAAAGGCTGCGTCACCGATCAGCACCGCCGCTGCGCCATCAACGATACCAGACGAGTTCCCGGCGTGGTGGATATGGCTCATTTTCTCCAGATGCGGGTATTTCATCATTGCGACCTTGTCGAAGCCGGGCATCACCTCGCCCATCACCTTGAAGGCGGGGTCAAGCCGGGCCAGCGCCTGCATGTCGGTGCCCGGGCGCATGTATTCGTCGCGGTCAAGAATGGTCAGGCCGTTCTGGTCGCGGATCGTCAGGACAGATCTGGCAAAGCGCCCCTCGGCCCAGGCCTGCGCCGCGCGGCATTGGGATTCTACGGCCAACGCATCGGCCATGTCGCGGGTGAAGCCGTATTCGGTGGCGATGATGTCGGCCGAAATCCCCTGCGGCACGAAATAGGTCTTCATCGCCAGCCCGGGATCGACGGCAATCGCCGCCCCGTCGCTGCCCATGGGAACCCGACCCATCATCTCGACGCCGCCAGCGATATAGCCATGCCCCGCGCCGCCCTTGACCTGATTGGCGGCCAGGTTCACCGCCTCCATGCCGCTTGCACAGAACCGGTTGATCGCCAGACCGGGAATGCGTTCGTCAAGGTCCGACGCCAGCACCGCAGACCGCGCAAGGCACCCGCCCTGTTCGCCCACTTGCGTGACATTGCCCCAGATTACATCCTCGACCGCGTGGCCCTCCAGCCCGTTGCGCTCCTTCAGCGCATTCAAGACCTTGGCGGACAAGGCGACCGCGGTCAGCTCGTGCAAGGACCCATCCGGGCGGCCCTTTCC
>CAIXBE010000334.1 GCA_903917595.1 uncultured Rhodobacterales bacterium | reverse complement strand
GGGGCCAACCTCGGCCAAGCCGAGGTCAGAGGCTGACAGGAGAAGCTCGGTCATCAGGCTGGCATTGGGACCGGACGCGCAGATCAGGATCAGGTCCCGCCCTTCGGCCAGCTTGGCCAACGCCCGGCGGATCGCACCGATACCGGCGCTGGTGTCGGTCTGGCGGGGATCAAGGCCAGCCGGAAGGACATCGAGTCCCTCGGCCAGAGGATGCGGCGCAGGGGTGCCGCCCAGCAGAAGGTCACGCCAGCCGGGTGAGGCCTGCAGGTCCAGTTGGCGGCTTGGGCCGGCACCCGTCAGGTCGGCATCGACCAGAAGGACACGGGTCCCGGCGGCGGCAAAGCTGTGCGCCAACGCCAATGCAGAATCGGCGGGGGCTGCACCGTCCAGACGGGTGAAAGTGATGATCCGTGCCGCGCCAGCCGCCATGGGTTGCCGCAGGGGATGCAGTTGCAAAGCGTTGCGCAGCCGATCCGTTTCGGAGGAAGACGGACGGCGACGCGGGACCACCCGAAGAACCGGAACGCGGTGGCTGAAGCGGATCAGCGCATCGGAATGCCGCACCCGCCCGGAAGCCAGCCCCAGCGCCAGAGCCAGGAAGAACGGCAATATGCCCCCCCCGGCCAGCCCGGCAGCGGCAAGAACCTTGCGGCTGTCTTCGGCCGGGGTGGCGCGTGGCGTCGCGGGCGACAGGATCGCGGTATAACCGGGAAGCGCGCGACCAGCTTCCAGCCGGATCTCCTCCAGCGCACCGCTGGTTTCCTCCAGAAGTTTGCGGACATCGTCAGCCTCTTCCTGCAAGGCGGCCAGTTCGGCGCGCTTGCCGTTCAACTCGCGCGCTTCAGTGCGAACGTCAGCAAGCTGAGCGGTGACCTTGTCCAGAAGTGCCGCGATCTCGGCCTGGCTGGCCTCGGCGTTTGCACCAGAAGTGTCGGTCAAGGCGCCGGTCTGACCCAGCACCTTGATCTGCTCGCGCCGGTCGGCCATGGCGCGATCGATGACCTCGATCTGTTCGTGCAGGTCCAGGATCGGCGGGCTGTCGGGCGGATAGCGCAAAAGAAGCGTCGACAGTTCGGCCTCGCGCTTGGCGCGCTCAAAGTTGAGGTCGGCAAGCGCCCGGTCCAGAAGGGTGGCGCGCATGATTTCATCGTCTGACATGTCGGCAGAAGAATCGCCGGTCTGGCTGCGCATCGCGGTCAACGTCGCCTCGACTTCGGCCCGGCGGGCCGAAAGGGCGTCGATCTGCGCGACCTTTTCCACATGCGCCTTGGCCAGCGCGTCGATGCCGTATTCGCCGCCCACGTCCAAGGTGCGCTGGCGAATGTCTGCCTGACGCGCCTGAAGGCTGGCTTCGCGCGCCTGCAGTTCCTCAAGGCGCACATCGGTGCGGGCGGTGTCGGCTTCCGCTTGCAGGTCCAGATAGGCCTCGACCACGGCATTTATCTTGGCGGCAGCAAAGCCAGCATCGCGCGATTTGGTATTCAGCGTGATCAGGCTGTCGTTGCGTTTGATTTCGATCGACCCGGCAAGGTCACGGATGGTCATATCGGTGGCTTCGGTCGGCCAGTCGACCAGCAAGGTT
>CAIXBE010000333.1 GCA_903917595.1 uncultured Rhodobacterales bacterium | reverse complement strand
TCTGGCCGTCGATAGCGATGACGTGGTTGTGGGCGCGACGCGGGATGCCCGCCGCCGTCACGGGCTGGAGCCTGCGGGCCTGATCCGCCCGCGCCCGGTGGTTGATCTTCTGGGCCGCGACAACGGTCCTGCCGGTCTGGAAGGCGCCGAACGGGCGGCGGTGATTCGCGCCCTGACCCGCACGGGCGGCAATGTCTCCGAGGCCGCGCGCGCCCTTGGCCTTGGCCGCGCCACGCTTTACCGCCGGATGAAGCGGCTGGGGATCGAAGACAGAGGTTGAACGGGGGCTGAAGTGTCTCAGACCTGAGACACATGCAGGCCGCGCCCTGCCCCGCCCCGGCTGACAGCCCCGCCCCACCTGCCCCAATGTCCCCCCAGAGCCGCACCGGGAGGGTGCGGACCGTGGAGGAATACCGATGAACACTATGACCCAAGTGGCAGGCCATCAGGCCTCGCCCTTCAAGGCCCGCTATGACAACTATATCGGCGGCGCTTTCGTCGCCCCGGTGAATGGCCGCTACATGGACAACGTGACGCCGATCACCGGTGCCGTCGTCTGCGAAGTCGCCCGCTCGGACAAGGCCGACATGGCGCTGGCGCTGGATGCAGCCCACGCCGCGCGTGAAGCCTGGGGCAAGACCAGCGCCACCCAGCGCTCGAACCTGCTGCTGAAGATCGCCGACGTGATGGAGGCGAACCTCGACCTTCTGGCCCAGGCCGAAACCTGGGACAACGGCAAGCCGATCCGCGAGACGGTGAATGCCGACATCCCGCTGTCGATCGACCACTTCCGCTATTTCGCCGGTGTCCTGCGGTCTCAGGAAGGCACGATGTCGGAGATCGACAATGACACCGTCGCCTATCACTTTCACGAACCCCTGGGCGTTGTCGGCCAGATTATCCCGTGGAACTTTTCCATCCTGATGGCGGCGTGGAAACTGGCTCCGGCGCTGGCGGCGGGCAACTGCATCGTGATGAAACCGGCCGAACAGACCCCGGCGGCAATCATGGTGCTGATGGAACTGATCGGCGACCTTCTGCCCGCAGGTGTGCTGAACATCGTCAACGGCTTTGGTGCCGAGGCGGGTGACGCGCTGGTCCGGTCCGGCCGCATCGCCAAGATCGCCTTCACCGGGTCCACCGTCACGGGCCGCAAGGTGGCCGAAGGGGCCGTGGCCGCGCTGATCCCCTTTACGCTGGAACTGGGCGGGAAATCCCCGAACATCTTCTTTTCCGACGTGATGGCCGAAGATGATGCATTCCTTGACAAGGCCGTCGAAGGCTTTGTCCTCTTCGCCTTCAACCAGGGCGAGGTCTGCACCTGCCCATCCCGCGCGCTGATCCAGGAAGACATCTATGACAAGTTCATGGAACGCTGCCTTGCCCGGGTAAGGGCAATCAAGCAGGGCGACCCGCGTGACATGGACACCATGGTCGGCGCGCAAGCCAGCCAGGCGCAGCATGACAAGATCATGTCCTACTTCACCATCGGCCGCGAAGAAGGCGCCGAGGTGCT
>CAIXBE010000332.1 GCA_903917595.1 uncultured Rhodobacterales bacterium | reverse complement strand
TCCGCCACCCAAGCTGTTATCCTGTCGGCCGCCTGCGCCCGCGAGAGCGCGATGGTGTTCCCTGTCACCGCGAGCCTCAAGGGCGGCGCAGTCGGCAACGTTTGCAAGAGCCTGCTCAAGCGCGGACTGATCGAAGAGATCGCCGCCAGCGACCTCAACGCGGTGTGGCGGCATGACGAGGAACGTGGCCCGATCACCCTGCGCGCCACGCCGCTGGCCTATTCTGCGCTTGGGATCACTGACAATCCGGCACCCGAAGTTTCGATTCATCTCAGTGCCGAGCCGGCACGGCGCCGCGCTGGCACCAAGCAGGACACCTTGATCGCCATGCTGCGCACACCGGAGGGTGCAAACATCGAGGAGATTGTCGCAGCGACGGGCTGGCTCAGTCACACCGTGAGAGGTTCGATGTCCGGGGCGCTGAAGAAGAAGCTCGGCCTGACCATCACCTCGGAAAAGGTGGAAGGTCGCGGACGCGTTTACAAACTTCCCGATGCCTGGGATTAGGCCTGCGCCGAAGAACACCGCTCCCGTCGGGGCGGCGTTTCTCCTTCGATCGGCCTTGCAACGACTAAGCGCGCATTTGCTCCTTGCACAGATGCCCAAATTGGGCTGCCAGCCATCGACCTGCCGCCATGCGCCGCCGCACATGCGCGCGATGCGCTTCGGGCGACATCGGCCGTTTCCGCCGGTGGCGCAGGTTGTTGCAGTACAAACACGCAGCAACGATGTTGTCGGCTGTGTTTCCACCCCCTTCCGAACGGGGGTGAAGATGCTCGGCCGTGCATTGCAGGATTCTCGGCAATCCGCCCGACTTGCAACTTACCGGCAGACAGGGATCTGGGGCTTCATCCCACATGGGGAGGTCGCAGTAAAAACAGCGGCCCCCCTGTTCGAACATCTTCTTACGACGCAGGTTCTTAAGTGCTTTCATGGCACGGGTACTCCATTCGACTTCATGAGAAGCGAATGCGCGACGTCCCTAGAGGACGCTCCCCGGCAGGAAGCTTATGCTCGCGCGAGACCCGATTATTCGTGGTTCCGCAGACCGGACAGCGAAACCTGACGGATGAACCTTCAGATCTGACAAGCCTTTAGCATGATCAAGACGACAAAATCGTCTTCGCTGGTTGCAGAATAGTAAACAGCCCGTTTTGCGTCAACGAAATCGTTCAAACACCCGCCGCAGGGCAAACGATCGAGCGATCGACACGATGGTAAAAATCACGCCCATCTTCAGGTTTTGCGCCAGCGTGGTGTGCAGCCCGAAGATCGGGAAGATCAGGATTTGCGTCACAACCGCGACGCCGTAGCCCACGACCACATTGGAGATTGCTTCGACGAAGGACATCAGGCGCGACTGCTTCATGGGCCTTCGCGCTCTGCACGCAGCTCGTCGAAAGTCCTACCCTCACCGGACAGCGTCGCCTTCCGGCCAGTGAATTGCTGCCACCGCTCCACGGCGACATCGACGTAGACCGGATTGAGCTCGATCCCGTAGCAGACCCGCCCCGTCGTTTCAGCCGCTATCAGCGTGGTGCCTGATCCCATGAAGGGTTCGTAGACCGCTTGCCCAGGGCTGGAGTTGTTCAGGATTGGACGGCGCATGCACTCGACCGGTTTCTGCGTCCCGTGCACGGTCTCTGCATCCTGATCCCTGCTGGCGATCTGCCAGAGCGTTGTCTGCTTGCGATCACCGGCCCAATGGCCTTTGCCAGTTTTCTTAACGGCGTAGAGACACGGCTCGTGCTGCCAGTGATAATCGCCACGGCTCAGCACCAGGCGATCCTTGGCCCATATGATCTGCGACCGAATGTTGAAACCCGACGCGATCAGGCTGTCCGCAACGGTGGTCGCATGGAGCGCACCATGCCACACATAGGCAACGTCGCCGGGGAACAGCGCCCATGCTTCCCGCCAGTCAGCGCGATCGTCGTTCAGTACCTTGCCAGTGCGCTTCGTCGCGGCAGCGCCCACCTTGTTGCGCCAGCCTGGGTCGTATTCCACACCGTAAGGTGGATCTGTGCACATCAGCAGCGGTGTCACGCCATTCAGCACGTGCTGGACATGGGTCGCTATGGTCGCGTCACCGCACAGCAGGCGATGCCCGCCCAGGACCCAGAGATCGCCCAGCCGGCTGACCGGGGTCTCCGGTGGCGTCGGAACCTCGTCCTCCCCATCACGCGATGCGGTTTCGGGATCAACGTCCCCAGCCAATAGGGCTTCGAGTTCACCATCGGAAAACCCCACCAATGACAGATCGAAGTTCTCGGCCAGTAGATCGTTCAGTTCGGCGGATAGCAGCGCCTCATCCCAGGTCCCAAGTTCGGTCAGCTTGTTGTCCGCGATCCGATATGCCCGCCGCTGCACCTCGGTCAGATGCCCCAGAACGATGACCGGCGCCTCGGTCAGCCCGAGCTGGGTCGCCGCCAGCACCCGGCCATGGCCCGCGATCAGCTCGCCGTCCTCGGCCACAAGGCAGGGCACCGTCCAGCCGAACTCGGCAATGCTGGCAGCGATCTTCGCGATCTGGTCGGCCCCGTGCACCTTCGCGTTCTTCGCGTAGGGCTGAAGCCGCGCAAGCGGCCATTGCTCGATGCGCTCCGGGGCGAAGCTGAGGGGCAT
>CAIXBE010000331.1 GCA_903917595.1 uncultured Rhodobacterales bacterium | reverse complement strand
TAGCGAGCATGATCATCAGTACGCGTGGAAAGCTTGCCGCCGCTGCGGTCCAGGACCGCTTCGGCAAGGGCTTCCCGGCTGATCTGGTCAGACGGACGCGCGCCATGCTCTCGGCACTGGACGCGGCCATGCAACTTGAAGACCTGCGCTTTCCGCCGGGCAACCATCTGGAAGCCTTGAGCGGGGACCGCGCAGGGCAGCATTCGGTGCGCATCAACGGGCAGTGGCGCATCTGTTTCGTCTGGACCGATCAGGGTCCGCAAGATGTCGAGATCGTGGACTACCATTGAAAGGAATGACGATGAGCCTGATCACCAATCCCTCCCATCCGGGCGAAGTTCTGCGCGAGCTCTATCTTCTTGCCCTCGAGATGAGCGCGCCCGCCCTTGCTCAGCGCTTGCAGGTTCCGCGCACCCGAATCGAACGGCTGGTCAAGGGCGAGACAGCGCTGACTGCGGACACGGCGATGCGGCTGGCGACATATTTCGGCACCACCCCGGAATACTGGATGAACCTGCAGCGGGCCTGGGACCTCGCTCGCGCCCGAGAGACCATCGATGTCTCAGGGATCGTGCCCCTGCAGGCAGCTTGATCGTGTTCGCGTCATTCGCGGGCGACGTGGCATGAACGATGGGTGCAAGTCGAGGGAGCCGGGGGCCAATGGGCCCAAGACAGTCGCGCGCGCAAAAGTTCGCGCCGACACGACTGATGTCGCTGGAGCCGATACCACATCACATTCACAGGCAAAGGCGGACGATCTGAAAGGGCTGGCAACCGGCGCCCATTCAAACGGTTATCGAGACCGGTTGGACCGCTTTTGATCAACCCACGGCCGCATGGGCATTTCCTGGACTCAATCACCAACCAATCGTTCCCCCATCGCGGCTTCCTTCCATCTGTTCGTTCAGCTTGCGCACCATCACCGCCTCGATCTCGGGCAGCAGTTCGGCGACGATGAGGGTGTCGATGCCAAGGGCATTGGCCATGGCGAGGGCCGCGCCCATGTCCCAGCCCAGCAGCGCGCCGGGGATCACCCGCAGTTGGCCCCCAAGGCGGCCGACCAGATCCCAGACCTGCCAGCCCTCCATCGTCTGCGGCCGGTTCAGTCTTGCGGGGCAGTCGGTGCAAATGCCCCCGCGGTCCTCGCAGGGTGTGCAGGCCGCGCAGTACCGGTCGCCCCCGCCGAAGGACCAGTCGGCAAGGGCGCGGAGACGTTTTTTTCCGCGTCCAGGATCAGGCCGCGTGCGACATATTTGGTCTGGAAAGCCTCGAAGACCGGCCAGATTTCCAGGAGGGCGTCGATGCCTTCGGGTGTGACGGGCACGATGTTGCCCAGATCGTCACCAACACCTTCCCAATCCAGCACGGCGCGCCGGGCAACGGCCTTGGCCATGGCCAGCGCCAGTTCCTCCTGCGTGGCTCCTTCAGGAAGTGTCTCGATAGCAAGGTCGGCTCGGGCCGAGACCATCAGGGCAGTGGTCAGCGGGCCGACCAGCAGGCGCAGGCCGGGGACGAGCTCCAGCCAGTGTGGCGCGGCGGTCAGGTTCAGACGGATCATGGTCAGTAACTCGCAATGCTGTTGATGAGGGTTGCAGTGCACATCCTGCCGGACGTCTCGGCCCGGGCAGCCTGCCAGTCAAAGCTGGCCTGCACGCCCTGCGGCCCGGAGATCTCGATCCGGGGGCGCGGCAGGTAGACGGCATGGGCGGTGAACGTGAAGCTTTCGCCCGAGGGCAGGGCGTAGGCGAAGGTGATCTCGCAAGGATCGCCATTGATCGCTTGGCTCACCAGCGTCTGGTCGGCGAAGCGGACCTCGATCCGGCCAGTCAGGGCTGCGATGGACGGGTCGGCCCCGTCGATCTTTCCATCGCTGCGGATGGTCTCGATCCGGTCGAGGTTGTTGGCATAGGTGATATCGGCCGAAATGACATTGCCCAGGGGGGTGCCGTTGCGGCTGATCGCACCGTTGAAGTGGCCGAAGCGCCGCAACTCCAGGTCTGCAGGCGTGCCAGCCAGGGTGGTGCCAGCAATCGTCTCGCCCTGCGCCACCAGACGGGCGGTCGCAGTGAGCAACCCTGCGCGCTGCACCTGCCAGCTGAGCTGGTCCAGCATGCAGCCGGAATACATCGCAAAGCGCGGCACCTCCGGCATGGCCGTCTCGATCGACATCGACGGCAGGGCCCAGCTGCCCGAGCGGAACTCATGGGTATATGGCCCAACGCCCGTGGTGACCGGATTGCCAAAGGCCGCCTTCAGCCAGAAGCCGAAGGCCTCGGCATCGATTGGCACCATGACATCGCCGTCCGCCGTCACCGCGTCCTTGATCGGGGCCAGGGGATCGCGGCCGTAGCCCAGAAGTTCGCTGTTCAAAAGCGGCTGTTCC
>CAIXBE010000330.1 GCA_903917595.1 uncultured Rhodobacterales bacterium | reverse complement strand
GAGGCTTCGGCGGAAGAAGCCCTGCGTCTGGCGTTCGAAAAGCTGAACCAACAGGCGGCGCATCTGGAAGCCCTGATCACCACCAAGGCCCCGTCCTGGCTGTCAGCCCATACCCCCGGCGCGCTTGGCTATTACCTTGGCGTCGTCCTGCGTTGGGCAATATACATGCCCCACGATCCGACCTTGCGCTTTTCGCTTGCCCCTTTCCCCGCCCTGCGCGCCGTCCTTGCCGCACATGAAAACTTCCCGGCCGCCCGCCGAGTAGCCGAAGCCGACGGCCTTGGCCCCACTCCCTTTACCGCGCCCGCCGTTGCCTGAAAGGTTCCGCATGCTGACACTGCACCACGCCCCCGACTTTGCCTCGACCATCATCCGCATGGCGCTGGAGGAGCTTGAGCTTCCCCACACCTTGGCCATCGTCGATTTCGATGGCGGCGCGCTGGCAACGACCGAGTATCGCCGGATCAACCCGATCGGCCTGATCCCGGCGCTGGAAACCGACAATGGCCCGATGTTCGAGACTGCCGCGATTCTTTTGTGGCTGGTGGACCGGACCGGCCGCCTTGGCCCCGGCGTGAGCGATCCTGACCGGGGGGCGTTCCTGTCCTGGCTCTTTTTCACCTCGAACGCGCTGCACACCGCGTCCTTGGCGATGTTCTACCCGCACCGCCCGGCGGGTGAGGCCAACACCGACGCCGCCCGCGCGGCGGCACATGATCAGGTCATCGCGCGCCTTGGCCTGATCGAAGCCCTGATTGCCAACCAGCACCCGCGCTGGCTGTCGGCGGACCAGCCCGGCGTCCTTGGCTTTTACATCGGCGTCCTTATCCGCTGGCTGACCTCGCTGCCACCTGAACCCTACCGCATCGACCTTGCCGCCTTCCCGCAGCTTGGTGCCGTGCTGGAGGCACATGAATCCCGCCCCGCCGCCCAGCGCGTTGCCGCAGACGAGGGTCTAGGGTCCCACCCTTTCACCAAGGCGAATTCCTGATGTTCCTCTCGGTCTTCGATATGTTCAAGGTCGGCATCGGCCCGTCCTCCAGCCATACCATGGGCCCGATGGTCGCCGCCGCGCGGTTCCTTGAAACGCTGCGCGCCTCGCCCTTCCACTTTCACGGGCTGCGGGCGTCGCTGCATGGCTCTCTGGCCTTTACCGGGGTCGGCCATGCCACCGACCGGGCCACGGTGCTTGGTCTGACAGGGTTCGAACCGGCCACCTACGACGCGGAAAAGGCCGATGCGACATTGGCCCAGATCAAGGAAACCAAGGCGATCAACGCGCCGGGCCTTGGCAAGCTGGCGTTTGATCCGGCAAAGGACCTGCTGTTCGACTATGGCCCAGCCCTGCCCGGCCATGCCAACGGCATGATCCTGAAAGCCACCGACGCGCAGGGTGACGTGATCCTGCAGGAAACCTACTACTCCATCGGCGGTGGCTTTGTGCTGACCGCGTCGGAACTTGCCGAGGCCGGAGGCACCAAATCCCGCGCCCGCGCCGACGTGCCGTATCCTTTCGAATCCGCCGCCGAAATGCTTGAAATGGCCACGAAATCCGGCCTGACCATCGCCGCAATGAAACGCGCGAACGAGCTGAAATTCCGTTCCGCCGCCGAGCTTGACGCCGGGATCGCCCGCCTCTGGCAGGTGATGACCGACTGCATCTCGCGCGGGATGAAGGGCGAGGGTATCCTTCCGGGAGGCCTGAAAGTCCGCCGTCGCGCCAAGGGCATCCACGACGCACTGATGGCGGAACGGGGCCTGAACCTGACCCCGCCGCACACGATCAACGACTGGATGTCGCTTTATGCCATGGCGGTGAACGAGGAAAACGCCGCCGGCGGTCAGGTCGTCACCGCGCCGACCAACGGAGCCGCAGGCGTGGTGCCCGCCGTCATCCGCTATTACCTTGACCATGTGCCTGGGGCGTCCACTTCAAGGGTCGCCGACTTCCTCCTCACCGCCTCGGCCATCGGTGGGCTGTGCAAGCACAACGCCAGCATCTCCGGGGCCGAATGCGGCTGTCAGGCCGAAGTCGGCTCCGCCGCCGCGATGGGGGCGGCAGGCCTAGCCGCCGTATTGGGGGGAACCCCGGAGCAAGTTGAAAACGCCGCAGAAATCGCGCTGGAGCATCACCTAGGCATGACCTGCGACCCCGTCAAAGGGCTGGTGCAGGTGCCGTGCATCGAACGGAATGGCCTGGGGGCCATCAAGGCGGTGTCCGCCGCCAGCCTTGCCTTGCGCGGCGATGGCCAGCACCTGGTCAGCCTCGACGCCTGCATCGAGACCATGCGCCAGACCGGCCACGACATGCACGAGAAATACAAGGAAACCAGCCTTGGGGGCCTTGCGGTCAACGTCCCTAACTGCTGATCCTCGTTCGCCTCCGGCGGGAGTATTTTTGAAAAGAGCAATCGCAGTTGCGCTTTTTCCAAATACTCCCGCCGGAGGCGGTCCCGAGCCGGTTGCGCGACCGCGCAGAGGCGAGACAAAAGAAATGCGCGGCACGCGCTCGATTTGACAGGCGCAGGGGCGCGTGGTGTCGCTTTCAGGCAGGCGCGGTCCTGGTTCCAAGGCTAGGCCCATGCCCATGGCCAAGGATACCACACTGCTGGGCATCTTGCTGATGCTTGCCTTCTGTGCGCTGGCGCCGCTGTTAGACGTGGCCGCCAAACTGGCCGCCGAAAATGGCGTGCCCGTCGGCCAGATCACCGCCGCCCGCTTTGTGGTGCAGACCGCGCTGATGCTGCCGGTGGTGCTGGTCATGCGATTGACCCTTCGCCTGTCGCCGCGCGCGCTGGCCTATGCCAGCCTGCGGGCGCTGTTCCTGCTGGTGTCGACTTACGCCTTCGTCTCGGGGATCGAGGTGATGCCCATCGCCGACGCCCTTGCCATCGTCTTTGTCGAGCCGTTCATCCTGTTGCTGCTGGGGCGCTGGATCTTTGGCGATCAAGTGGGGCCCCGCCGCATCGCCGCCTGTGCTGTCGGGTTCTGCGGCGCGATGCTGGTGATCCAGCCGTCGCTGGCGGTCTTCGGCACCGTGGCGCTTTGGCCCCTTGTCACCGCGTTCCTTTTCGCCTTTTACATGCTGGTCACCCGGGCGATGTCGGCCTGGATGCATCCGGTCACCATGCAGTTTCACACGTCGTGGACCGGGCTTTTGCTGTGCCTGCCGGTCATGTTCCTGGCCAATGGCTCGGGCCATCCCGGGCTTGATCCGATCTGGCCCGAGGGCTGGAACTGGCTGTGGCTGTTCGGCGTCGGCTTCTGGGCGGCCGTCAGCCACATGTCGATGACCTATGCGCTGAAATACGCGCCCTCGGCGACGCTTGCCCCGCTGCATTACTCCGAGATCGTGACCGCCGTCATCCTTGGCTATCTGATCTTTGACGACTTTCCCAACCGCATAACCTGGGCCGGGATCGCGGTCATCGTCTCGTCTGGCCTCTACATCATCCACCGTGAGCGTCTGGCCGCCCAAATCAGACGAGCCTGATCAGACGGCCCGCAGCGCCCTGATCGCCGCATCCAGCCGACGGCGCGGCAGGATCACCAGCATGCCGGGGCCGTCGAAGGCCAGATCCACCCGGCGCGATACCACCCGGTTCGAAGTGCCAATCCGCCCCCCCGGCGCAAAATCCAGCCCGTCAATCGGCCATTCCAGCCCGGCGCTGCGCCCGGAGACCGGGGCCATCGGGAACAGCGACAGGACCTCGCCGGGAGCAAGATCCAGCGCCAGGGTTAAAGGGGCCGCGAAGGCCACATCCTTCGGCCCGATCAGGATGCAGCGCCGGTCGGCCCGGACCACAAGCGTGTTGAATGCCGCCAGCCCGTGATCCAGCCGCGCCCCGGCAAAGCCCAGCGCCAGCACCACAGGTGCGTCGATCAGGCGGAGCGCCTTGTCAAAGTCAGTGGTCTCCTGTTCGGCGATGCGATGTTGCGCCCCAAAAGGGATCTGCCGCCGCGCCGCATCCGTGACCGAGTCAAAATCCCCGATCACCGCCTGCGGCACACATCCGCGCTGCAAAAGCCCGTCCGCGCCGCCATCCGCCGCCACCACGATCGGGGCTCGGGACAGGCACAAGGACAGGTCGCGGGCGGTGAAAGGCCCGCCGCCGGCAAGCGTTACCCCTTGCAGGGTCTGGACAATGGGCGATTTCATGCAAAACTGTATCCGATTATGGCGAGATTCTTTTGGTGTGGCCACAATCAATCCATCAAATTACCCCGGTCTGTCCATGCTATAGGGTGTTAGGTGGAAGAAAATGCGCGGCAGCGCAGTGTTTAGGGTTTTCGGCCATGTCCAATGACAGCAAGATACTTACGGTTTCTTACGGCACGTTCAGCTGCACGCTGGAAGGCTTTGACGACCCGTTCGACACGATGCGTGCCATCGCCGAATATTTCCGCGATCTCTCCGAAAAGGACCGCCACTTCGGCGCTGAGCCGCCGCAGCCGGATGCGGCGATGTTGCACCGCGTTGCCGAGCGCGAGGTGGCGCGGATCGTCGACGCCCAGGTTCGCGGTTCCAGCGTGCCCCCGCAAGCCGCGTCGGCAGACGGGGATCATGCGACCGGGCCCACCCCCGCATCCCGTGCCATCAAGGATACGTTGGTCGAGGATGCTTTGGCCGAAGATGCTGCTCTTGTTGCGGCAGGTCCAGACGATGCAATTGCCGAGGCCCCGGTTGCCGATAAGGTCGAGGCGACAGCTGAACCTCTGGCACGTATCGCTGACGACCAACCCAGTTTGCAGGATGACGCACCCGAGGGATTCCGGGCTAAACTTGCACGGGTTCGCAAGTCTCTTAACCCTCCGCCGCTGGACCACCTGACCGAGGACCTTATTCAGCAATTTATGTCGGCACCAGAAGCGCCAGGCCCGACAGAGGATGTGCCTGACGCCGACCTTGCGGTCGAAATAACGGCTGAAGCCGAGCCAGTGGCAGAGCCAGAACCGGAACCAGCGTTTGATGTGCTTGGCCGGCTTGGGGCGCTGGTTCAGGCACCGGAGGCCTCTCACGCGCCAGAGACATCAGACGACCCGGCCCCGATGATGGCAGAAGCCCCGCTGGACGAGCAGAACAGTGCCGAGATGCCCGCCGACCTGATTTTCGACGCGGATGCTGCCGAAGTCGCAACGGTTTCGCCCGAGCAACAGGCCGAGGTGGTGCCAGATGCGCTGATTGCGGCAGATGCGCCGCCACCTGATACCGGTGCGACAGAGGATACCCTGCTTGAGTCCCCCGCCCCTTTCGACGAGATTCGGCTCGAAGAAACCCCTGTGGACACCGAGGCCATGGTCGCCGCTGACATGGCGGGCGACGATGCCGACACAAGCGGCGCGATTTTCGAAGCGGCCGGAAGCGTTATCGGACATCCGGTGGACAACGCAGCGCCCGACCCGGAGATGGCCGATCTTGCGTTGCTGGAAGCGGCGCTAGCCAAAGCTCTGGCGGAAGACACCCCGCTTGACATTGACCCATCGGATGCGGGCCTTGCTGCCGCCATGGCCGAAGATCCCCTGCCCGAAGCCATGGAAGACCCGTCAGCGGCCGACATACCGGTGGAAACGACGCAGTTTGCTCCGCAGACCATGGGAAAGGGGGCCGGTCGCTATGAGCGGATCAGTTCCCGGGTTGTCCGGCTTAATCCCGGGGACGGCGCCGAGCCGGAGCCTGACCCCCTGGCACAGGCGATTGATCCGTTGGCTACGCGTCGCCTGATGGATGAAAGCGGCGATGCCGAAGTTGCCCGCCTGCTGCAGCAAGCGGAAGCGGTGATGGCCGAAGAAGCAAATCAGCTTCGGCAAGATTCTATAGACCAAAGCAAAGCTGTGGTCGCTGTGACCGAGGATGCAAGTGACCTCGCGTCCGAAACGGTGCAGCCTGCTGCGTCCCATCCTTTTCCTGCGGACCTTGCCAAAGCGGTCGAACCAGAACCGCAGTCCGAAGTGGCTCCGTTGCCGCAATCGCAACAGCGCCGTCGCAAGACCGTGTCGGTCCGTATTCCCGGCGTCCCCCGGCCAGCCGGTTTCAGCCCCCCTCCGCTGGTTCTTGTCACGGAACAGCGCATTGATCGGCCCCCGCCGCCACTGACGCCCGCGCCACTGACGCACTCGGGATCGACAGCAGCACCCGCCATGCAGCCGTCGCGCGACAGCCAACCAAAGGTGGCGCTGCGCACTGGACGCCTGACCGGTGCCATTGGTATCGGCTCGGCCGCACCCAGTCATGCGCTGCCTCAGCACAACATTGCGTTGGCAAGACCGTATCAAGGCGCCCAGACCGATGCTGACGACGAGGAGGAATTCGACGAAGCCCTGACCGAAGCGGTCGAATCCGGCCTTATCCGGTTTGCCGAACGGATCGGTGCCCGCTCTACCGCCGAAATGCTGGAAGCCGCCGCCGCCTTTGCCACCTGCATCGAGAACCGCGACCAGTTCACCCGACCGCAACTGATGCGCCGCCTGATGGCGACCGATCTTGACCGGTCGATCACGCGTGAAGACGGCTTGCGCAGCTTCGGCACACTATTGCGGACGGGACGCATCCAGAAGGTCGGTCGCGGGTTTTATGTGCTGGCCGACACCTCGCCCTTCCTGTCCGAAGCGCGCCGGTTCTCGTAAGACCCGGGCGACGGACGGTCAGTCGCGGGTCCCGGGAGCGCTGTCTTTTGCCTCCGGGTCGGGCTGGCCGATGCCCCTGAAAAGCTTGCGGAACGGCAAGGCCCAGAGAAAGCCAAGCCCGACATAGATCGCCAGTTCGACTGGAAAGGACGGCCGGTCCAGAAGGTCGATCAGGTTGACGGCAACCACCACATAGACCGGCATGCCTACCACCAGCACCGCCAACGCCCAGCGCCGTCTGGCCTTGTAACTTAGTGCCATGGCTTTCCCTTGCCTCACTCTACGTTCCGTTCGGTTGCTCATCGCCGCCCCGGCGAAAAGCGTCGCAGCTGTGCGATGAGCCACCCGATATGGCCCCCGTCAGTCGGCAAACGGGTCCCGTACCAGAATCGTGTCATCCCGCTCGGGCGAAGTGGAAAGTAGGGCGACCGGGCACTGGATCAACTCTTCGATGCGCCGCACATACTTTATCGCGGCGCCCGGCAGGTCGGCCCAGGACCGCGCGCCTGCGGTCGTCTCGGACCAACCTTCCAGCTCCTCGTTGATCGGAGTGCAGCGCGCCTGCTGGTCGGCGGCGGTTGGCAGATAATCCATCCGCTGGCCGTCCAGATCATAACCCACACAGATCTTCAGGGTCTTGAATCCGTCCAGCACGTCCAGCTTGGTCAGCGCAATGCCTGACACGCCGCTGGTCGCACAGGTCTGGCGCACCAGCACCGCGTCGAACCAGCCGCAGCGCCGCTTGCGCCCGGTGACAGTGCCGAACTCATGGCCCCGCTCGCCCAGACGCTCGCCATCAGCATCGAACAACTCGGCCGGGAACGGGCCTTCGCCAACCCGCGTCGTGTAGGCCTTGACGATGCCCAGCACGAAATCAATCGCCGTCGGCCCCAGCCCGGTGCCGGTTGCCGCCTGCCCCGCGATGACATTGGACGAGGTGACATAGGGATAGGTGCCAAAGTCGATGTCCAGAAGCGCCCCTTGCGCCCCTTCGAACAGGATCCGCTTGCCCGCGCGCCGCGCTTCGGTCAGGACCTTCCAGACCGGCCCGGCATAGGGCTTGATCTTCGGCGCGATCTCCAGGATCTGCGCCTTCAGTGCCGCCGCATCGACCGGCTGCAACCCCAGCCCCGCTCGCAAGGCGTTGTGATGCTCCAGCAGACGTCCGATCCTTGTGTCCAGCGTCACCGCGTCAAAGATGTCGGCCACCCGGATGGCCCTGCGACCCACCTTGTCTTCATAGGCCGGACCGATTCCGCGCCCGGTGGTGCCGATCTTGGCCACACTGGTCTGCGCCTCACGGCCGCGGTCCAACTCGCCATGGATCGGCAGGATCAGACTGGCGTTTTCCGCCACCATCAGGTTGTCAGGAGTGATCTCGACCCCCTGGGCGCGCAGCTTGTCGATCTCCATCACCAGATGCCAGGGATCGACCACCACACCGTTGCCGATGACGCTCAGCTTGCCGCCGCGCACGATACCGCTGGGCAACAGCGACAGCTTGTAGACCTTGCCGTCGATGACCAGCGTGTGACCGGCGTTATGGCCGCCCTGAAAGCGCGCGATGACGTCGGCGCGCTCAGACAGCCAGTCGACGATCTTGCCCTTGCCCTCATCGCCCCACTGGGCACCCACGACGACAACATTGGCCATATCCATCTCCCGGCTTTGCAAAACCGTCTGTCCTATAGCGGTCTTCGCAAGGCGGTGAAACTGCAAATGCGCACCCGGGGTGCCCGGAAATGCAAAGGGGCGCGCCAGTGGCACGCCCCCTGCTGGCCAAATGGCCCCAGACCTTAGAACCCGGAGGTCATCCCGGCGTTGAACGCCCCACGGCGCGGGTTCAGGACAGCATCGGCAACCGAGTTCATCGGCAATACCGGTCCCGACTTGCCCAAGGGAACCGTCAGACCCAGACGGATCACATCAAGATCGTCACCGCCTTGCGAGACCCGGCCGGCTTCCAGCGAAACGCTGGTGGCAAAGCCCATCTGGGCGCCCAGATCATAGCTGACGCCAAGCCCGAAAGAATCCAGATCACCGGTAAGCACTTCGTTATCAAGCTGGCTGTAGCCCCCGAAAACCATCAGGCTGTCGTTAACAAGATAGGTCGCTGCGATCCCGGCGAAGTCGATGTCGGTGGAAGACCCACCTTGCGACAGATGCGCGCGATGAAAGGCCGCACCAGCGACAAGCCCTGCCATGCCGGTATAGCGCCCGTTGATCCCGTAGTTTTCAATGTCCGGCATGGTGGTCATGATCGGAATGCCGATGTCGGTCTGGCCGTAGAAGGCCTCGCCTTCAAACCCGTTGCCCTCATAGCCAAAGGTCAAGCCATTGGTCTTCAGGGTGATCTCGATCGGGATACCGTCCACGCCCATGGAAAGCCGGTCAAGGAAGATCCCGGCGCTCATGCCGTTGCCAAAGCCATAGCTGGCGTCAAAGGCATAATACTCGGCCTCAAAGTCAACCGGTGCGCCGTCCTGAGACATGGTGCTGTGACCAAGATCAACGCCGAAGGACAGACCATTGTCCATCGCGACCGCCAGACGACCGTCAAGGCTGTTCATGTCGCCGAAATCGCTGCTGTGCTGCGAATAGGACAACGTCAGTGCGCCGGTCACGGTTTCAGCCTGTACCAGGACCGGGGCGGTCGACATCAACAGGGCAAGTAGTGTGGCTTTCTTCATGATTCCCTCCAGGAGAGCACGGAAATGTGATTGGGAATCGTTAATCCAAATCCTCTGATCATACCAGACTGCCGAGTCCATTTTCGCGGGATACCCTGTGCTCTGTTGCACCTGGGGCACAGAATTTCCACCATGGGGCGAAAGGCAACAACTTGGCCGGGAAATCACCGTCGCTCTGGACAAGTCCCTGCTGATTTGCGACCCCTTTAGCCTGAGTTTACGAAAGGCACGACCATGGGCATTCTTCTGCGCTGGCTGGGCGCGTTTCTGCTGCTGGCCGCGATCTTCAATCCGACGCGCTGGAACTATGTCAGCTGGGCCCGCACCAACTGGGCCGACCAGACCTCGCTGATCGTCTTCGCGGGCCTGATCCTGACCGTGATCGTCATGGTCTACCTCGTGTCGACCATGCGCTCGATCGGCATTCTGGGGTCCATCGTCATCGTCGCGATCTTCGCGGCGGGGCTGTGGGTCCTGTATGACTGGGGGCTTCTTGGCCTTGGAAACTCGGCGCTGAACATCTGGCTTTGCATCCTCGGCTTGTCGCTGATCCTTGGCGTCGGAATGTCCTGGTCGATTCTGCGGCAACGGCTTTCCGGCCAGCAAACCACGGATGAAGTCAGTGATTGATACCAT
>CAIXBE010000329.1 GCA_903917595.1 uncultured Rhodobacterales bacterium | reverse complement strand
GCCGATGGCAAAGTTCAACGGGTGGATATGACCGGCACCCCGGTCGAGGCTGCCGCCGACAAAGCGGTCGGACCCGATCAGGGCGCGGATGGCGGGGCGGTCCAGGACCTCGACCTGATCATAGCCGTACGCCTTGGCCAGAAGATCGGCATAGGTGCGGGTGTGGGCGACTTCGGCGTCGGTATAGCAGGCATGAGCGACGCCGGAGCGGAAGGTGACCGGCATGTCGTGCTGCACGATCAGGTCGCGCAGCAGCGCCTTGGCGTCTTCGGCCATGTCCCACAACCGGCGGGCATGGTCCTTGCCCACCACCTTCTCAAGCCAGTCCTGATCCTGTCTTTGGCCCGATCCGACTTGCCCGCCGTTCCGTCCGCTGGCGCCAAAGCCCACGCGATGCGCCTCAAGCACCACAACCGAAAGCCCGGCCTCCGCCAGATGCAAGGCAGCGGTCAGGCCCATGAAGCCAGCCCCGACAATGGCGACATCGGCCCTGGCCTCACCCGCCAGCGCGGGGAAGGGATCAAGGGGCGTTCGGGTCGCGGCATAGTAGCTGGCGGGGTATTCGCCCCGCCGGTCATTGGCATGCAGAAGATTCAGGCTCATCAGACGTTCAACAGAAGATGCTCCCGCTCCCATGGGCTGATGACTTGCAGGAACTCTTTGTATTCGTTCCGCTTTACGCTGTCATAGACCTTGATGAAATCGACACCCATCACCTCGTGCAGGGCCTTGTCCTCGTCCAGAAGGTCCAGCGCGTCGCCTAGGTTCGCCGGGATATCCTCGTTGTCGATATAGGCGGAACCGACGAATTCCGGCCGCGCGCCGGTCTGGTTCATCAGACCAAGATAGCCGCAAGCCAGCGTCGAGGCGATGCCAAGATAGGGGTTGCAGTCCATCCCCGGCAGGCGGTTTTCCACCCGGCGCGCGGCGGCGTTCGAGATCGGGATCCTGAGGCCCGTGGTGCGGTTGTCGCGGCCCCATTCCAGATTGATCGGCGCTGCAAAGTCGGGGACATAGCGGCGGTAGCTGTTCACATAGGGCGCAAACAGCGCCACCGCCGCGCCAAGGTGTTTCTGCAAGCCGCCGATGAAGTGCAGGAAGGCATCGGTTTCGACCCCCTTCGGCCCGGCAAAGATGTTCTTTCCCGTCTTCACATCGACGACCGAGGTATGGATATGCATCGCCGAGCCGGGTTCGCCGGCAATCGGCTTGGCCATGAACGTGGCAAAGCAATCGTGACGCAACGCCGCCTCGCGGATCAGGCGTTTGAAGAAGAACACCTCGTCGGCCAGCCGGATCGGGTCACCATGGGCCAGGTTCAGCTCGATCTGACCAGCGCCGCCTTCTTGCAGGATACCGTCGATCTCAAGTCCTTGCGCCTCGGCAAAGTCGTAAAGATCGTCGATCACCTTGCCGTATTCGTCGATGGCCGACAGACTGTAGGCCTGCTTGCCCGCAGCCCGGCGGCCCGAACGGCCCATGGGTGGGATCACCGGCTGGTTCGGGTCGATGTTGCGGGCGGTCAGGAAGAACTCCATCTCGGGGGCGACGACCGGTTTCCAGCCCTGGGCAGCATAAAGATCGACGATCCGGCGCAGCACGTTGCGCGGGCTGTAGGGGACCGGGTGGCCATTCTGGTCCTTGGCGTCGTGGATCACCTGAAGCGTCACATCGGCCGTCCAGGGCGCGGCGGTCGCGGTGGACCAGTCCGGCTCAAGGATCATGTCCGGCTCGGTAAAGGCGTCGAACGGGTTGTCGGCCCATTCACCGGTAATGGTCTGCAGAAAGATCGAATTTGGCAGGAAGTAGTTGGTCTGCTTGCCGAATTTCGCGGCAGGCATTGCCTTGCCACGCGCTACCCCGGCGATATCGCCGATGATGCATTCCACTTCGTCTACCCGGCGGCTGCCGATGTAGTCGCGTGCTGCTTGCGGCAGCTGGTCGGTCCATTTGGACATGTTTCACACGTATCTAGGGGGGTGGCCCCCGCGACTGACAATCAGGCGCGGAGCTTCTCGGCCCCAGTTTGGTGGTTCAGAAAGAATTGCGCGATCCGGTCGGCCATCGACGGGCTGTCGGTGGGCGTGTCGATCCGGCCGGTAGCATCCGCAAGGACCTGCGCGGGCACCAGCCCCGGGCCGCGGAATTTGATCAGACCTTCGACGAATTCCTTGCGGAACTCGGGGTGGGGTTGGACGGTGAACATGCGGTCATCATACAAAAGTGCCGCGTTCGCGCAGAAATCGGTCGAGGCGATGACGGTAGCACTGTCCGGCTTGGCCACCACCTGATCCTGATGCCAGGCGTTCAGCGTGACCTTTTCACCGCCGAAATCGTATTCGGTGGGACCGACGGACCAGCCGCCCTGATATTTTTCCACCTTGCCACCCATCGCCTGCGCGATGATCTGGTGGCCAAAGCAGACCCCCACCACCGGCACATGCGCGGCATAGGCGGCGCGGATGAAATCTTCCAGCGGCGGGATGAAGGCGTGATCCTCATAGGCCCCAAAGCGCGAGCCGGTGATCAGCCAGCCGTCGCAGTCACTGACATCCTTGGGGAAATCCATCCGCAACACGGCATAACGGCGAAAGGTCAGGCCGCGGTCTGCCAGCAGAGTTTCAAAGAAATCCGGGTAATCGCCCATATCAGCGCGCAACGCGTCGGGGGATTCGCCGGTTTGAAGGATGCCGATCTGCATCTGGTGGCCTTTTGCTTTTCCATATGGTGGGCGCGGAACGCCGGGGCGGTCAAGGGGGTAGCTTGTCGTTCGACTTCGTCTCCTCCGCGCGGGTGGTCTGCGACGAGAAGACGAAGTCGAACGGGGAGGGATCAGACCGTGTCGAGGTAAAGTTCGATCCGTTCTTCCGGCGAAAGCTCGGCGATGTAGTGCAGTTCCTGCCGCTTGGTCTGCACGAGGTTGCGGATCAACTCTTTCGGCAAAAAGCGCGACAGGATGTCAGAATGCTCGAAGGCCTCGATGGCACCTTCCCAGGTGTCGGGAATCTGGGGCAGGTCCAGCGCATAGGCGTTGCCGGTCACCGGCGGCGGCGGCTCGACCGCGTCTTCAAGGCCGGTCAGCGCCGCACCAAGGATCGCCGCCAGCATGAGGTAAGGGTTCACGTCGCCCCCCGCCACGCGATGTTCGATCCGCCGCGCAGCCGGGTTGCCCGCCGGAATACGGATCGCCGAGGTGCGGTTCTCGTAGCCCCAACTGATCGCGGTGGGCGCGTGCTTGTCGGGCACCAGCCGGTCATAGCTGTTCAGGTGCGGCGCGAACAAAAGCGTGCTGTCGTGCATCGCCGACAGGCATCCCGCCACTGCATGACGCAGTTGTGCGGTGCCCTTGGGACCGCCGCTGTCGAAGATATTCTCGCCTTTCTCGTCAAGGATCGAGAAATGGGTGTGCAGACCCGACCCGGAATATTCAAGGTAAGGCTTGGCCATGAAACTGGCGGCAAAGCCGTGGCGACGCGCCAGACCCTTGACCAACATCTTGAAAAGCCACGCATCATCGGCGGCGCGCAGCGCGTCGTCACAATGCATCAGGTTCACTTCGAACTGTCCAAGGCCGGTTTCCGACGTGGTAGTGTCGGCGGGAATGTCCATCTCCTCGCAGGCGTCATAAAGGTCGGTGAAGAAGGTGTCGAAGGCGTCCAGCGCCCGGATCGACAGCGTCTCGGCGGCCTTCCTGCGCTTGCCGGACCGCGGGCTGGCCGGGACCTGCATGGTCTTGCCGCTGTCGTCGATCAGGAAAAACTCCAGCTCCATCGCGCAGACCGGGGTCAGGCCTTTGGCCTTGTAGCGGTCAACAACGGCGCGCAGCGCGTGGCGGGGGTCGCCCTCATAGGGCTGGCCGTTTTCGCGGAACATCCAGATCGGCAGCAGCGCCGTCGGCGCCTCCAGCCATGGCATCGGCATGAAGCCACGCTCGGTCGGTTTCAGCACGCCATCGGCGTCGCCCTGTTCAAAGACCAGCGGGCTGTCGTCGATATCCTCGCCCCATATGTCCAGGCTCAGGACCGAGAACGGGAAACGGGTGCCGTTCTTGACCACATTGTCGGCGAACCGGGTCGGAACGCGCTTGCCGCGGGCCTGTCCGTTCAGATCGACCGCGGCCACGCGAATGGTCCGCACGTCGGGGTGCTTGCGCAAATAGTCTTTCATCATCATTTTTCGAGGCAGAGGCACGGTCTACCCGCGCCCTCGGGGCCTCCCGACTGATCGGAAATTGGCCCGCCTGATGCGCAGGATGCGGACCATGCCCTTGGTCCTTCTCCTGGTTTTGATCGCCTTCCCGGCACGGCCATGCAGGCATTCGCGCGGGTCCGGGCGGGTGCCCGGATAATTTGATCAAATCTAGCCTACTATCGTATGAGGTTCGGACGCAAGCGGATTTTCTGCCTTTGGTTCGATGGCAGATGCCGGTTCAGCCGCTTGTTTACCGCACCGTAGATCGTGGTGACCAGAAGCGTCAGGCAGATGAAGTAAAAGCCGACGATCGGATAGGGGACGAACGGGTTGAACGTCTTGTCGGCGAAATAGTTCGCGTAATACAGCGCATCGCCTTTCTGGCTAAAGGCCGGAAAGCCCGAAAAGTAGACCAGCGTCGTGGCGTGAAACAGAAAGATCGCCTCATTGGTATAGCCGGGCCAGCCAAGCCGCAGCATGGTTGGCCATTCGATGCGAATGAACCTTTTCCAGCCGGTCAGACCATAGGCTTCGGCGGCCTCAAGGTCGCCCTTCGGGATCGATTTCAGCGCGCCATGGAAGATTTCGGCGGCATAGGCCGATGTGTTGAGAAACAGGACCAAAAGCGCACCTGCCCAGGCACGGGTCTGCCAGCCGCTGCCGATGTCGATGGAAATGATGACTTCAACGGGGAAAACCGCGACCAGTGTCGCCTCGATCCCAGGGAATTTTGGCAAGAGAATAAGCGCCTCGTAGGCAAGGAAGAACTGGATGAAAAGGGGCGAGCCGCGGAAGACAAAGACGAACCACTCGGCTGGCTTGCGCACCAGCGGGTTTCGCGCGTTCTTGGCCAGTGCCACCGCGTTGGCCAGAAAGAAGCCGAACGTCAGCGCCAGCACCCCGAAGTAAAGGTTCCAGATCATCCCGGACCCGATCAGGGTGAACTGCTGGCACAGCGTAAAGTCGGACTTCGGCAGCAGGTTTTCCCCGATGCCAATGGACCGGAACGCATAGGCCTGAACCGTTTCCCAGCAGGTCATGCTCATGCTGCGGCCTTTCGCATGGCTTTACCGCCCGAGGTTGCCTGCCCCTTCGACAAGCGCCGCGACAGGCGGGCAAAGACCCGTTCTGACAGGCTGGTGAAGACAAGGTAGAAAACCAGCAGCCCCAGAAAATACCACAGTCGCCAATCGCCATGCGGGTATTCATAGGCTTGGGTCTTCGATCCGCCCAGTTCCCGCGCGTAATAGACGATGTCCTTGACCCCCAGAAGAAACAGCAAGGGCGTGGCCTTGATCAGGATCATCCACAGATTTCCCAGACCCGGCAGCGCATAGACCCACATCTGCGGCACCAGAATGCGGCGGAAAACCTGGGCGCGCGACATGCCGTAAGCCTCGGCTGTTTCAAGCTGCGCGTGAGGCACGGCCTGCATCGCGCCATAGATCACGTTGGCGACGAAGGCACCGAAGACGATGGCAAAGGTCACCACGGCAAGGCCGAAGCCGTAAGCCTGATGCCACCCGGAGGATGAGGCGCCGAGCGGCACTTTGGCCTCTTGGCAGACGCGGAATTCAAGGCCCTGCCAGGGCCAGGCCCCGCCATCGCAGACCGCAAGGCTTTTGAGGTATTCCAGCCCCTGATCCAGCGCGATGACGAAGAACAGAAAGAAGATGATGTCGGGAATACCGCGCACCATCCAGATATAGATCTTGCCCAGCCAGCTTATCGGCGCGATGTGCGACCGCGCAGCTGTGGCTCCCATGAACCCCATGCCCAGCGCGGCAGGTGCCGTGATCGCCAAAAGCGCCAGCACCACTACGAAGGACCAATAGAAATCGACATGCTTGCCCGAGGTGAGGTAGCAAAAACCCCAGGTCAGGCCTTCGATGGACTTCGGATCGGCGCAGGCTGCGAACATTTGGGGGTCCTGAAAAAGAGGGGCGGGCTTTGCGGCCCGCCCCAGTTGGTTTTAGCAGCCTTCCTTGCCGGCATCGCCCCAGGTCTTGGCGGCAGCCGTGAAGTATTCGTCCTTGGTGATCATCGCATCCAGAGTGCCGTCACACTTCATCGACTTGATCGCCGCGTCGAATTTGCCGCGCAGCTCGTCGTCGCTGTCACGGAAACCAAGGCCGACACCGCCACCGATGGCCTCTTCTTTCGCCAGCAGCACCAGTTCGCCACCCGATTCCGCCGCGATCGGCGCAAGGTAATCCTTGTCGGCCAGCACCGCGACCGCTTCACCGTTCTTCACCGCCGCGACGGTTTCTTCCGGGGTCGCATATTCCACCACGGCCATGCCGTTTTCGGCCACGAAAGCCGCCTGGATGGTCGAGGTCTGTGCCGCAACCGGGCCAGACATCAGGTCGGCATCGGCCGACAGCGCAAGGTAGGCCGACGAGGCCGGGGGCAGATAGCCCGCGCTGAAGTCGATAACTTCCTCACGCTCGTCGGTGATGCTCATCCCGGCGATGATCACGTCATAGTTGCCCGATTGAAGGTTCGGGATGATGCTGTCCCACTCGTTGGTGACCCACTCGCAGGTCAGTTCGGCGCGCTTGCACAGCTCGTCGCCGAATTCGCGTTCAAAGCCAGCGACTTCGCCGGCATCGTTGATGAAGTTGTAGGGAGGATAGGCCCCCTCGGTCCCCAGACGCACGACGTCTTGCGCGAAGGCGGCCCCGGAAAGGGTAACCAGCGCGGTGGCCAGAAGCAGTTTTTTCATTGTTGGTCTCTCCTTGTGTTGGATGGTGTGCCGGTCGTTCAGAACCAGCGGTCTTCAAGTATATCAAGAGTGCCGTCAGCCCGCATCGCATCAAGGGCCGCGTTCAGGGCGTCAAGCAGGTCGGTATTGCCCCGGCAAACCGCCATGGCAACCCCGTCATCGGGGATCATTTCAGAATACAGATACTCCAGTCCGTTCGCGTCGGCAAAATCCTGCACATCCTGCCGGGTCTCGAACGGGCCCAGCGCCAGATCGACGCGGCCTTCGGCGATGGCGGCCAGAACCTGAGGTTCGGTCGGATAGGGGATATAGCGGTAGCCAAGGTCGCGGACATGCGCCTCATGCACGGTGCCGGACTGCACCGCGACCATGGCGCTGGCGGGTTCGGGCGCGCCAGGCTTGCCGATATACCACTCCTCAGGGTTCGAGCTGTGGTAGGTCTGGGTGAAATCCACCAGCCCCCGGCGTTCCGGCGTCACCGCGATGCCGCCGATGATGATGTCGAACCGGCCGTCCATCACCCCGGGAATCAGTTCGTCGAAATTGGCCAGTTCCCAGATGCAGGTCAGGGCGGCCCGGGCGCAGATTTCCTGCATCATGTCAATGTCATGGCCGGACAGCGTGCCATCGTCGGCCAGATAAAGATAGGCCGGGAACGGCGCTTCGGTGCCGATCACCACCGGCTCGGACGACGCCAGAACCAGCCCGGTCACGACTGACACTATGGCCCCGACGCACCCCATCAGGCCGAGGTCGCCGACAGGAACCCGCGCAGACGGTCGCTTTTCGGATTGCCGAAAAGCTCGGTCGGGGGACCCTGCTCCTCGATCCGGCCCTGATGCAGGAAGATCACATGGTCGGAACAATCCGCCGCCAGCTTCATGTCGTGCGTCACCAGAAGCATGGTGCGCCCCTCATCCGCCAAGGCCTTGATCACGCGGACCACTTCCTGCTCAAGCTCGGGGTCAAGCGCGCTGGTGGGTTCATCGAACAACAGCGCGCGCGGCTCCATGCACAAGGCGCGTGCAATGGCGGCGCGCTGCTGCTGGCCACCGGAAAGCTGCGCGGGCCAGGCTTCGGCCTTTTCGGCGATGCCAACCTTGGCAAGGTAGTGGCGGGCGCGCTCCTCAACCTCTTTCGGGTCGCGTTTCAGCACCGTCACCGGGGCCTCCATCACGTTTTGCAGCACTGTCAGATGCGCCCAAAGGTTGAATTGCTGGAACACCATCGAAAGGTTTGTGCGGATCCGCGTCACCTGCGCGCGGTCGGCGGGGTGGCGGTTCAGGCCTTCGCCCTTCCAATGCACCGCTTCGCCCTCAAAGTGGATTACGCCTTGCTGGCTGTCTTCCAAAAGGTTGCAGCAGCGCAAAAGCGTGGATTTCCCCGACCCCGAAGACCCGATCAGCGACACCACATGCCCGCGCTGAGCGACCAGATCGACGCCTTTCAGCACCTCAAGCTGGCCATAGCTTTTGTGCAGGTCGCGGATTTCGATGACCGGAGTGTCGGCAGGGTTGTCTTGCATGGGGCCACGGGCGCTGGGGCGGTTGGGTGGGCAGTAGGGCGGAGATTCCGCCGCATTGCAACGTCGAATCAGGCGGAATGTCAGCGGTGGACTGGCGATATGCCTAGATCAGCGCGGCAATCTGTTCAGGTGACGGCGGATTGGGCACAGCAAGATAGCGGTCCACGGGAATGCGGCCGATGCCGCGCAACCGCAGCGTGGCGCGGTCGGCGGGGTCAAGTGCGGCAATCGCGGCACTGACCGCGTCAAAGATGGGTGCGGGGTCGCGGCCCATTGCGGTAATCAGCGGCAGGCCGGGGGTCGGGTCGGTCACGCCCACCACCTTCAGCTGCGCGGCGACGGAGTCATAGGTCTGGAGATGGGCAAAGGTTACCGCGTCTAGTGCGGCTATATCGGCCCGCCCCTCGGCCACGGCCAGCGCCGATAGCCGGTGCGCCCCGGTCTCCAGAGCGGGCAACAGGCGCAGGCCAAGCCTTGCCGCATGGGTCTGGGGTGCCGCCCAGCCCGACTGCGACAGTCCCTCGTTAAAGGCGAAACGCGCGCGGTCGAAATCGGCCAGCCCAGCGCGCGGATCATCGCCACGGGCAATGAACACCGACCGGTAATGACCGGGTGGGCAGCCTTCGACGCCATAGTTGAGGGTGCCAACATAGGTGACGTGGTCGTGCAAACGGGCGCGAAACGGATAGCCGCAGGTCTGTGACAGGATCAGGCCGGGCGCTTGCCATGCTTGCCAATAGGCCCCTTCGCCCCGGGTCAGCGCATCGGGAGCATCAATGCCCCGCGCCCGCAAACCATCGCGGATCAGCGCCCAAAGCCGGTCATTGGCTGCCATCAGCGGCCCGAAATCATACATCGCAAGACTGGCAATCACGCGCGTTCAGCCTTTTGCCGGGCCAGCGCCGAATCGACATCGGTCAGGCCCAGAAGGTTCGACACCAGCCGCAAAAGCTGATCCTCATGCGCTTCACGCAGGCCGTCTGCCAGCGCCACCGACCACAAAGCGGTCATCAACTCGGCCCGCTCCTCGACCGGAACCGCGTCTTTCAGCGCGCGGGTAAAGCGGACGGTGTCGGGGGCCTCGGCCTCGACATCCTCGGCCTCGGTGCGCAGCTTTGCGGCGGCAAAGGGGTCAAGTCCGTGGCGGATCGCCAGCACGCGGTCGATACGCTCGACCTCTTCTGCCGCGTAAAGCCCATCGGTGCGGGCGATGCGGACCAGCAAAGCCGCCAGCGCCAGTTGGGCGTCGGGTTCGGTCAGGCGGGCGGGTGCGGGGGCCAGCAGGCGGCGGAGAAGGTCGATCATAGCACAATCCTAAGGTTTCGCGCCCGGCTTGGAAAGCCGGGCAAAGCGGACGGTCAGGGCGGCCAGTTCTTCGGCCATCCCATACGGCGGATTGACTACGAACAGGCCCGAGCCTTCCATCCGGTGCCCGTCGCGGGCCGGGGGAAAGCGGACCTCGTGGCGCAGGGCGTCGGGAAAGGCCTCGACCAAGGCGTTCAGCATCGGGCGATGGGCGGCCCCGGTCAGCAATGGATACCACAGGATCAGATGCCCGACGTTCCACTTGCGGTGAATGGCGGCCATGTGGCGCGGGATCGCCTCATAGTCCGCCTTCACCTCATAGGACGGGTCGATCAACATCAGCCCCCGGCGTGGGGTCGGCGGCGTCAAGGCCAGCGCCAGTTCAAACCCGTCGCGCTGATAAACATGGGCGCCCCACTCCCCGGCCACCGCCTTCAGATGAGCCGCCTCCTGAGGGTGCAATTCGGCCAGATGAATCGTGTCGGTTTCCCGCAACCCCAGCGCCGCGATCAGCGGTGAGCCGGGATAGGCCCGCGCCCCATGTGCAGCCCGCGTCTCCTCCAGCCGCTGGCGGTAGGGGTGGGATTTGGGGAACCAGCTTTCGGCCAGCGCGATGCCCGCCGCAGCCTCACCCGTCTTCACCGCGGCTTCTGCGTCCAGATCATAAAGCCCGCGCCCGGCGTGGGTCTCGATATAGCTGAGCGGCTTGTCCTTTTGCGTCAGATAGTCGAGCATCCAGGCAAGCGTGGCGTGCTTGTGGACATCGGCCAGGTTTCCGGCGTGAAAGTGATGTTGATAAGACAGCATTGCCCTGCCCTACCCGGCTTTACGGGGCTTGAAAAGTGTCTCACGGCTTGATCCGCCGCCTTCGGCAGAGTAGGAGCAGCGGGGAATTGTCAGCGAGGGCGTGATGGAAATCTTCACCTATGAGGGCTTTGTTGCCCTGATGCAGGTCATCGGGATCGACTTGGTGCTGGCGGGCGACAATGCCATCGTCATCGGCCTTGCCGCGGCGGGTCTGCCGAAAGAACTGAGGGCCAAGGCGATTCTGGTCGGCATCATCGCGGCCACCGTGATGCGGATCGGCTTTGCGCTGATCACCACCCAGCTTCTGGCCATCGTCGGGCTGCTCTTGGCCGGGGGCATCCTCTTGCTCTGGGTCTGCTGGAAGATGTGGCAGGAACTGCGTCAGGGTGCCCACGCCCACGACATCGAGGCGGTCGAGGCTTTGGCCAACCGCGACCTCGACGCCGATGGCGAGATTGCCGACGACGCGCCGAAAAAGACCTTCTCGCAGGCTGCCTGGCAGATCGTCATCGCCGACGTGTCGATGAGCCTTGATAACGTCCTGGCCGTTGCCGGGGCTGCCAAGGATCATCCGACAGTGCTGATCATCGGCCTTGTCCTGTCGATTGCAATGATGGGACTTGCCGCCAGCTTCATCGCCCAGCTTCTGAACAAGTATCGCTGGATTGCCTATGTCGGCCTTCTGATCATCCTCTACGTCGCCTTGAAAATGATGTTGGAAGGCTGGCACGAGATCGAACCGTGGTTCTGGGCTTGGTGGGCCGGGGCATGATCCTTTACGGCATCTCCACCTGTGACACCTGCAAGAAGGCGCTGAAAGTGCTGGCGGCTGCGGGCAAGGATGTCACCTTCCGCGACATCCGGGCCGATCCCCTGTCGCCTTCCGAGGTCGATGCCATCGTGACCGAATTCGGGTCTAGGGCCGTGAACACGCAGTCCACCACCTACCGTGCCTTCAACGATTTCCTGAAGGCCTCTGACCCCGAGGCGCAGATCGCCGCTCAACCGGCCGTGATGAAACGGCCGGTGATCCAGGACGGGGATCGCTGGTATCTGGGATGGGACAGCGCGACCGAAGCCGCGCTGATCGCCTGAAGCCTGATTTCAGAGGATGCGCAGGTCGCCTGCCGATTCCTTGCCGTCACGGCCCGACTGCAGTTCGTAGCCGATCTTCTGGTTGTCGTTCAGCCCTTTCAGCCCGGCGCGTTCTACCGCCGAGATGTGGACGAACACGTCCTTGCCGCCGTTGTCGGGGGCGATGAAGCCATAGCCCTTGGTCGAATTGAACCACTTCACGGTGCCTGTCGGCATGCCGCTTCTCCTCTCAGAACCACCCGTGGCGATATTGCCGCGGGCCGTGCCACCAGGTCTTCCAGTGCCATCGTTCAGAAAGGCGGTCAGGAAATCTGTCGTCACTGGCCCGATGATGCCAATGATTCTCTGAAAATCAAGCCGGAACACGGGGTTTCAGGGCCAATAGGGCCCGATCTGCCGACAATGGGCCTGCTCCTTTGGCGATCAGAACTGCAAAAAGCAGCATCCAAAGCGCGCGTTGATCAAAGATCAGCGCATCCGAGGCCCGGTCAAACCATGCGCCAGAATCGGCCCCGTGACCAAAGATGTCGGTCAGGCTTTGCACCACGACAAACCCCGCCATCCCCAAAGCCGCCAGCCTTGTGGCAAGGCCAAGGACGATCAGCAGCGGCAAAAGCACTTCGGCCCAGGCCCCGGCCAGCACCACCAGACCCTGCAAAAGCGACATCTGGCTTGGGTCATAGCCCACCGCCTCGAACACTTTGGGGTAGATCTGCGCATAGGCCCCGATGCTGGGGGAAAACGGCCCGTCCAGCTTGGTCAGGGCCGAGGACCAGAAATATCCCGCCAGCACTCCGCCAAAGACCAGCCGTGCGGCGGTCGGCAGCAGCCATGCCGATTGGCGGGCGGCAAGGTCGGCCAGGGCATCATAGCGGCGCAAAATCGCGTTCATTCCAGAACTCCGGTCACGGCCTGGCCCGAAATGAGCAGACCCAGCAACGCCGCAAGGTCAAGGCCCTCGCCAGCGGTTTCGACACTGTCGCCAAGGCTTTGTCCGGCCAGAAGGGCTTCCAGCACTGCCCCCCCGCCCGGTGGCAGAAGCTGCGGCCGGGGATCAAAGGCCGGGCGCAGGATCACGACATCTTGCGCAACTGCTTGCGGTTTCGGGCCCGCCTCGTGGTTCGCGGCCCAGATCGCATGCACTGGCCATCGCGACCGGACCAGCCGCAGCGACGGCGCAAAGCTGAGGCTCAGGGCGGCAATGTCGGACCCCAGAAGGCGCTGAAACGCGGTCTCCGGCAGGGTTGCACTGTCTGCGGCGTGATAGCTTTCGCGCATCGCCTGATCCAACCGGGCCACGTCGGGCAAGTAACCAAGGTGCGCGACGGGCGAGAAGCTTTCCAACCAGCCCGGCAGCGCATCGCCATACAGCATCATCATCCGCGAGGTGGGCGGATGGGCGCGCAGGAAAACCACGGCCATCGCGCCGAAGAATTCGTCGCCAACCAGCTTGCGGACGGTCGGAAAGGCCGCCTCCAAGGCCCGGGTCAGCGACGACGCGACATTGTTGCGATAGACCGAAAACCGTTTCGGCGCAGGGGCACCATAGGGGTCAGTGATGCCGGCGGGCACGGGGGCGTCAGGGTCCAGAAGCGCCTGCGCGAACAAGGTCTGGCTCATGCCACCGGCTCCAGCACGGCCTGCGCGCGGGCGGCTTCGGCGGCCAGCAGCGGCCATTCGGGCACATCATTGTCCCATTCGATCAAGGTCGCGCGCGCGCCGCCTTTGGCGATGACATGGGCATACAGCGCCCAGACCGGATCGACGACTTCCGCGCCGTGGCTGTCGATCAGCAAGCGGTTGCCCTGATCATCGCGGTCCTCGTCATGGCCGCCTAGATGGATCTCGCCGACCAGATGCAAAGGAAAGGCGTCCAGATAGGCCATTGGGTCATAATTCTGATTGGTGCCAGAGACATAGACGTTGTTCACATCCAGCAAAAGCCCGCAGCCGGTGCGGCGCGCGATGTCGGACAGGAAGGCGACCTCGTCCATTTCAGTATCCGTGAAGGCCACATACACCGAAGGGTTTTCCAGCAGCATCCGTCGGCCCAGCACCTGCTGCACCTGGTCGATGTGGTCGCAAACCCGGGTCAGCGTTGCGGGCGTATAGGGCAAGGGCAGAAGGTCGTTGAGGTAGGCCCCGTCATGCGTCGACCAGGCCAGATGTTCCGAAAAGCTGGCCGGGTTCAGCCAGTCGCACAGGTGTTTCAGGCGCTGCAGGTGGTCTTGGTCCAGGGGACCCTCGCCACCAATGGACAGGCCCACGCCATGCACCGAGATCGGAAAGCGTTCGGCAAGATGGCGCAACTGCGCCTGCGGGCGGCCCCCAGCGCCCATGTAATTCTCGGCGTGGATCTCAAGCCAGCCGACCGGGCCGGCATCAGCCATGATCGCCGTGAAATGTTGCGGCTTGTAGCCGACACCCGGGCGCGCGGGCAGTGCGTTTCTGCTGTCGTCAAGCATGTAGGACCCCGCATGGTTGCCCCCGGCCCGCAAAGGCCGGGGGGAAGACGTCCTCAGGCCGCCATGTCGCGCTCAAGCGCTTCCAGCGAGCCCTTGCGGGCCATGCCGTCTTCGGCGGCCGGCAGTTCCATGGTTTCGCAGGTGCCAGCCGGGACCAGCTTCCAGGCGTTGCCCTGATAGTCGACCTTCGAGGTCCCGGCGCAGGTGGTGCCTTCGCCAGCGGCGCAATCGTTCTGCCCGGCAAGCGACACGCCAAAGCACTTCTCATTGTCCTGGGCCGAAGCAGCACCCGACAAAGCCGCGACCAGAGCGCCAGCGATCACCAGCGATTTCGATTGATAAGACATGTAAGCATCCCTTTTGTTTGTCCGTCGCCGTTGCTGCGACTGAAATCTTTCTAGGCGATGGCACCGCTCACAGGACAGGCACGGAACCGTGAGCCACAGGTTCGTGATCCGCCGCAACTTTCCGCCAGAATTGGAAAACCCCGCATCGCTGCAGGGTTTTCCTTTATGTTTCTGACGGTTGCATCAGTTGTTTGCAGGCGGCAGCGCCTCGAACCCGAAGGTCGATATAGCCGCGTCAAGGCTGATCGTTTCAGTCCGCGTCTCGCCAAGACGGCGAACTGAAACAGTCCGGGCCGCAACCTCCTGCATGCCGATGGCAAGTATTACGGGAACCTTGCCAACCGAATGCTCGCGGACCTTGTAGTTGATCTTTTCGTTGCGGGTATCGGGTTCGGCCCGAACCCCGGCCTTGCGCAAAGCCGCGACAATCTCGGTCACGAAGGGGTCGGCGTCCGACACGATGGACGCGACAACCACCTGCCGTGGCGCCAGCCAGAACGGCAGCTTCCCAGCGTAGTTTTCCAGAAGGATGCCGATGAAGCGTTCGAAACTGCCCAGAACGGCGCGGTGCAGCATGACCGGCATGTGCTTTGCGCCGTCTTCACCGACATATTCCGCGCCCAGGCGTTTCGGCAGGTTGAAATCACACTGGAAGGTGCCGCACTGCCATTCACGCCCGATGGCGTCGGTCAGTTTGAAGTCCAGCTTCGGCCCGTAAAACGCCCCGTCCCCCGGGTTGACCTCATAGGGCAGACCCAAGCCCTTGATTGCCCCTTCCAGTGCCGATTCGGCCTGATCCCAGACCTCATCGCTGCCGACGCGGACGTCAGGGCGGGTCGACAGCTTGATGTCAAATTTCTCGAAGCCAAGATCGCGGTAGACAGACGACAAAAGCGCAATGAATCCAGCGCACTCGGCCTCGATCTGGTATTCGGTGCAGAAGATGTGTGCGTCGTCCTGCGTGAAGCCGCGCACCCGCATCAGCCCGTGCATGGACCCCGAGGATTCGTAGCGGTGGCAAGAGCCGAATTCCGCAAGCCGCAAAGGCAGATCGCGGTAAGACTTCAGACCCTGGTTGAAGATTTGCACGTGGCAAGGGCAGTTCATCGGCTTCAGCGCGTTGATCCGCTTTTCCTTGGCACCGTCTTCGTCGACTTCGACGATGAACATGTTCTCGCGGTAGGCCTCCCAGTGGCCCGACTTTTCCCACAAAACCCGGTCCACCACCTGCGGCGTCTTGATTTCCTTGTAGCCGGCGCTGCGCAGCCGTCCGCGCATGTAATCCTCAAGCTGGCGATAGATCGTCCAACCGTTCGGATGCCAGAACACCATGCCGGGGGCTTCTTCCTGCAGATGGAACAGCTCCATCTCGCGGCCAAGCTTGCGGTGGTCGCGCTTGGCGGCCTCCTCCAGCATGGTCAGGTGGGCCTTGAGGTCGTCGCGGTTGCGGAACGCCACGCCGTAGATGCGCTGCAACATCGGACGGCTGGCATCGCCCAGCCAGTAGGCCCCGGCGACATGGGTCAGCTTGAAAGCATCGGCGGGTACCTGCCCCGTGTGCTGAAGGTGCGGGCCACGGCACATATCCTGCCAGCCGCCGTGCCAATACATCCGCAGGTCTTCACCTTCAGGAATGCGGTCGATCAGCTCCAACTTGAAGGGTTCCTGACGGCCCCGGTAATACTCCACTGCCTTCTCGCGCGGCCAGACTTCGGTCTTCACCGGCTCGCGGGCGTTGATGATCTGCTTCATCTTGGCCTCGATGGCGCCAAGGTCCTCGGGAGTGAACGGCTCCTCACGGTCAAAGTCATAAAACCAACCGTAATCGCGCACAGGGCCGATGGTGACGCGCACATCCGGCCAGATTTCCTGCACCGCGCGGGCCATGATGTGGGCCAGGTCGTGTCGGATCAGTTCCAGAGCCGGGGCTTCATCCTTCAGCGTGTTCAGCGCGATCTTGGCGTCCGACGGGATCGGCCAGGCCATATCCCAATGCGCGCCGTTCACCTGCGCCGAAATCGACGCCTTGGCCAAGGAGGGCGCAATCGACTGCGCCACCTCAAGCGGGGTCACGCCCGCCGGGTATTGGCGGATGTTGTCGTCGGGAAATGTCAGGGAAATCTGGGCCATGGGCCGTCTCCTCGTCTGTCTGGCGCCTACGAAACGCCCGGTTGCGGGTTATATCGGCGGGTTTTTGCCCGTCGACGGGAAGGATGTCAAGCGATGCGCAACACTTCGCCATAGGGCGCGGGCCTTGCCTAGATGCCGCCCCATTGGCTGACTATACGACCGGCATGACCAGCTTTCTGACCACTCCGCAGACTCGCCACATAGCCTATAACCAGACCCCGGGTCGCGGCCCGGGGGTGGTGTTTCTGGGCGGCTTCAAGTCGGACATGGAGGGCTCAAAGGCCCTCCACCTGCAGTCCTGGGCCGAGGCGGCAGGCCGCGCCTTCCTGCGGTTCGACTATTCCGGTCACGGCCGGTCGCATGGCACGTTTACGGACGGCGCAATCACCGACTGGCGCGAGGATGCAGTGGCGGTGATCCAGTCCCTGACTGACGGGCCGCAGATTCTGGTCGGCTCGTCCATGGGCGGCTGGCTGGCGCTGTTGCTGGCGCGCGACATGGGGACGCATGTGGCGGGTGTGGTGGGTATCGCCGCCGCACCCGACTTCACCAACCGGATATGGGAAGATGAGTTTTCCGACCAAGACCGGGCCGACCTTCTGGCCAAGGGACATGTGCTGCGCCCTTCGGACTATGCCGATGACCCCTATGTCATCACCCGCCGCCTGATCGAGGATGGCAGGCAAAACTTTTTGCTGGACCGCGACCTGATGCTGCCAATGCCGGTGCGTCTGCTGCAGGGAACCGCCGACACCGACGTGCCGCCAAAGGTGGCACTGGGCCTGTTGGACCATTGCCATTGCCCCGATCTGAGCCTGACCCTGGTCAAGGATGCCGACCACCGCTTTTCAACGCCCGAGTGTCTGGAACTGATCACCAGCACGGTCGAGGGATTGCTGAACGCATAGGGTTCAGAGCAGGCCTTTCTTGCACGGATCGAACATCCGCAAGGATTTTCTGATCTTCACATCTTGCTTTAGCAATGCCAAGTCCTGCTTTGAATCCATCATGTTATCGGGTATGATACAACCATGATGCGAATTGATGGCTTTCACTTATCCTGCAATTCCAGACCCGGGGGTCATAGGTGACCGAACCCGTCATCCTGATCTCGGGCTTCATGGCGGACGCGCGGATTTTCATGCCGCAGATCGTTCAGCTTGGGCTGACGCGGCAGATCATCCTGTTAACCCTTGGCATGGGCGACACGGTCGAGAAAGTGGCGACTGAACAGGCCCCGCTGTTGCCTGCGCATTGCGCGGTCGTGGGTCACGGGCTTGGCGGCAACATCGCGGTCGAGCTTTTGCGCCGCAGGCCCGATGCTGTAAGTCGCATCGCATTGATATCAACCGACCCTTTGCCAGAACCTTTTCAACAGGTTGCTGCCGAAGAGGCCCTGATCGTTGCCGCGAAAACCGGCCACATGGCCGACTGCATCGCGCAATTGCTTCCGAAATCCGCGCTTTACGATGCGCCTTGGCGGGATGAGATTCTGGCGCTGGTTCAGGACATGGCGGCAACGCTGGGGCTGGACCAGTTCCTGCGCCAGTTGCGCGCCATGCAGCGGCGGCCCGATCAGCAAAAGACCCTGCGCACGACAAATGTCCCGGCGCTGATCCTGTCAGGTGAGGCTGACACGATCGTGACCACCCGCCGGGCAGAATTCCTTGCGGGACTGATGCCGCAAGGCTGTCTGGAAGTCATTGAAAACGCAGGGCATATGCCGCAGCTTGAACAACCAGAGGCCGTCACCCGGGCGCTAGAGACCTTTCTGTCAGGTCGCCTGCCGCCCCTGATGCTACGCTGAGACCAGCTTGACCTTTGCCTTGCGGGTGCTGCCGGATTCGCTGCCCGAATTGGCGTCAATGAAGTTCAAGACCAGCGGCCGGATGTTCAACCGCCAGCTTTTCCCGGCAAAGATGCCATAGTGACCGGCGCCGGGTTCAAGATGCTGGGCCTTCTTGGACTCCGGCAGGCCGGTGAGCAAGTTCAGCGCCGCAACGCATTGGCCGGGCGCGGAAATGTCGTCATTCGCGCCTTCAACCGTCATCACCGCAACCTTCGTGATCGCGCCAAGATCGACCCTGCGACCAGCAACGACGAATTGGTTCGTGGCAATTTCGCGGTTCTTGAAGATCCGCTCGACCGTCGACAGATAGAATTCCGCCGTCATGTCCATGACCGCAAGGTATTCGTCGTAGAACCGGTTGTGGGCGTCATGATCAGACGCCTCGCCCCGGGCGGCGCGCAGGATCTGTTCGGAGAACGCCTTGGAATGCCGCTCGGCGTTCATGGTGATGAAGCTTTGCAGCTGCAAAAGCCCCGGATAGACCAGCCGCCCCGCGCCCTTGTGCTGGAACCCGACGCGCTGGATCGCCAGATGCTCCAGCTGGCCCATGGTGACGCGGCGGCCAAAATCGGTCACCTCGGTCGCGGCGGCGTCGGGATCGACTGGACCGCCGATCAGCACCAGACTGCGCGGCTGGGCATCGGGGTCTTCGGCCGCAAGATAGGCGGTCGCGGCAAGCGCCAGCGGCACCGGCTG
Source organism: uncultured Rhodobacterales bacterium (assembly GCA_903917595.1). Taxonomy (GTDB): domain Bacteria; phylum Pseudomonadota; class Alphaproteobacteria; order Rhodobacterales; family Rhodobacteraceae; genus Tabrizicola; species Tabrizicola rara. The sequence continues at coordinate 13,675 of CAIXBE010000329.1, read as the reverse complement.
ACAGACCGCAACGACATGGGTGTCGGGGCCAAGCGCCTTGATGAATTCGGCAAGGTAAAGAGTATAATCCTCGACATCGAACTTGCCGGCAGACACCGGAATGTCGCGGGCGTTATGCCAGTCGGTGACATAGACATCGGCGTCCGGCAAAAGCGAGGTGACGGTCGACCGCAACAACGTGGCATAGTGGCCCGACATCGGCGCCACGACCAGAACCTTGCGCGCCATTGGCGGGCGGCGGCGGACGAAGAACTGCACCAGATCGCCGAAGGGCTTTTCGATCACCGGGGTCACATCGACCAGATGGTCCTGCCCGTCCGGACCCACGATCGACCGGATTCCCCAGTCGGGCTTGACGATCATGCGGTTGAAGGTCCGCTCGGTCACTTCGCCCCAAGCGGCCATCAGGGGCAGCATCGGGTTCATCGACATCGCAAAAGCCGGATAGGACGCCATTGCCCGGGCAGTCGCACCCAGCCACCCATTGGTGTTGCGCGCACTTTCCATCAGGTCATAGGTGAACATATACTTCATCACGTCTCCTCGCGCCCGAATTCCACGCATGGCGGGCAGATGTCGCATGACAGACCACAGCGCGTTACGCTATGCTGCACAGCAGCGACGATAGGGGGGATTTACGGACATGACAACAGAGGACCGCACCCCCGATGAAGAAGATGCCGCAACACGGCTGACAGCCAACCTTGTCCGGGTCGAAGAGTTAAGCGCGCGGCTGACCGCGGCGCTGGCGCAGCGGCGTCAGGTTGATCCGTCGCTGAACGGACCAGCACCCGAACTGTTCACCAAGGCCGCCACCGCCTATCTGTCCGAGATGATGGCGAACCCGGCCAAACTGGTCGAGCATCAGGTCAGCTATTGGGGCAAAACGCTGAAACATTACGTCGAGGCGCAGCAGGTTCTGGCCACCGGCGAGATCAAGGCCCCTGCCGACCCCGGGCCCAAGGACCGCCGCTTTGCCAATCCCTTGTGGGACACCCATCCTTTCTTCAACTACATCAAGCAGCAATACCAGATGAACGCCGAGGCGATCACCACGGCAGTTGGCGACATGGAATCGCTTGCCCCCGGCGACCGTCAACGGGTTGAGTATTTCACCAGACAGATTGTCGACATGTTAAGCCCGACGAACTTTCTGGCCACCAACCCGGATGCCTTGGAAAAGGCCGTGGCAACTGACGGGCAAAGTCTGGTGCAGGGGCTGGAAAATCTGGTCCGCGACATTGAGACGAACGACGGCGATCTTCTGGTCACGCTTGCCGACCGTGAGGCCTTTACAGTCGGCCAGAACATCGCCACCACCCCGGGCGAGGTAGTGTTCCGCAACCGGATGCTGGAGCTGATCCAGTATGCGCCAACCACCGAAAAGGTCCACAAGACCCCCCTCCTGATCTTTCCGCCATGGATCAACAAATTCTACGTCTTGGACCTCAAGCCAGCCAATTCACTGATCAAATGGATCGTGGATCAAGGATTTACGCTGTTTGTGGTGTCTTGGGTAAACCCCGATGCGGCCTACGCCGAGACCGGGATGGATGAGTATATCAAGGGCGGTTATCTGAGTGCGATGTCCGAAGTGCGTCGGATCACGGGTGAAAAGCAGATCAACACAGTCGGCTATTGCATCGCGGGCACCACGCTGGGCCTGACGCTGGCGCATCTGCAAAAGACGGGCGACGAGACGGTCAAATCCGCCACGTTCTTTACCACGCTGACCGATTTTTCCGACCCGGGCGAAGTGGGCGTCTTTCTGGACGACGATTTCGTCGACGGGATCGAACGCCAGACCGCGCAAGATGGCGTCATGTCAAAGCTGTTCATGTCAAAGACCTTCAGCTTTCTGCGGTCCAATGACCTGATCTATACGCCCGCGATCAAAAGCTACATGCTGGGCGAGGCTCCACCTGCGTTCGATTTGCTGTATTGGAACGGCGACGGCACCAATCTGCCGGCCAAGATGGCAGTCGAATACCTGCGCGGCCTGTGCCAGCATGACGGCTTTGCCAAGGGCCAGTTCCAAGTCTTTGGCAAGCCGGTCAGTCTGGCCGATGTCAAGGTGCCACTATGCGCCATTGCCTGCGAGACCGACCACATCGCCCAGTGGCGGGGGTCGTTCAACGGCGTCAAGCAGATGGGATCAACGGACAAGACCTTCATCCTGTCGCAGTCAGGCCATATCGCCGGGATCATCAATCCGCCGTCCAAGGACAAATACGGCCACTACACCAGCGACGCCTCGGTCGCGGGCGACCCCGAGGCCTGGCTGACGGGCGCCACTTTCAACAAGGGCAGCTGGTGGCCGCGCTGGGGGAAGTGGCTGGCAGGACGCTCTGGCCCGATGATCAAGGCGCGGGTCCCGACTGATTCGCTTTGCCCGGCCCCCGGCACCTATGTTGCTGCAGTGCCGAAGGCCTGACATATCGCTGTCATTCCTTGCAGTTAGTCTGACGCAGACAAGAGTTTTGCTGCATCGCAGAAAAACCTTGAAATGCTGCACCGCAGCATGTATATATCCGTCATGACGAAACGGGCCGACCCCCCGGCCCAATGGAGACTGAAAATGACCAAGACCCCTGATTTCGCCAAGACCATGCAGGACATGATGGCGTCGTTCCCGGTTGACGCTTCGGCATTCCAGAACGCGTTCAAGACCCAGGCTGCTTTCGCCGAGAAGTTCTCGAAAGTTGCTCTGGAAGCCGCTGAAAAGTCGACCGAGATCTCGGCTAAATGGGCCAAGGACGCTCTGGCCAAGGCTGGCGACGTTGCGAAAGCCAAATCCGAGCCGGCCGACTATTCGAAAGCCGTCAGCACCTTTGCTTCGACCGCTGCTGAAATGGCTGCCGAAAACATGGCTGCCTTTGCTGAAGTCGCGAAAAAAGTGCAGATGGAAACCGTCGAACTGATGCTTGCTGCTGGCAAGGACATGTCGGAAGACGCGACCGCTGTCGTCAAGAAAGCGACCGCTGACGTGACGACCGCTGCCAAGAAAGCTGCTGCAGCTGCAAAGTAATCTCCTGACCTGACGCCTTCGGGCGATCAGGAACGGTGGGCGGGCCGGGGACATCCCCTGCCCGCCCTTTCTTTTTGCTGCAGCCTCGCCTAGTCTTCTCTGCAGGCGCAAACGCCGCGGGGGTGACAATGGCCGATACTTCGAAGCCGCTTTTGATCAAGCGCTACGCCAGCCGGCGGCTCTACAATACTGAAACCTCGGATTATGTGACGCTGGAGGATATCGCGGGCTTTGTCCGCACAGGGCGCGAGGTGCAGATCATCGACCTGAAGACCGGCGATGACCTGACACGCCAATTCCTGCTGCAGATTGTGGCCGACCACGAATCCAAGGGCGAAAGCGTGTTACCGGTCGATGTCCTGACCGATCTGGTGCGCAGCTACGCGACCGGCATGCAGTCGGTGATGCCGCAGTTCCTTGCCGCGTCGTTCGGGATGCTGCGCGACAGTCAGACCAAGGTGGTGGAAAAGCTGGCGGCGCTGCCGAACCCGATGGCGGCGGTGCCGGGATTCGAAGCGCTGCGCAAGCAGCAAGAGGCGTTCCTCAAGACCATGCTGGGCGGGATGCCGGGCTGGTCCGGGTCAGGCCCCGCGCCAGAAGAAGCGGCAGCGCCTGCAGCTCCGGCCGATGATCTGGCCGAGATCAAGGCGCAGCTGGCCGAGTTGCAGAAGAAGCTGTCGAAGCTTTAACCGATGGCCGAAGCCGAGGGCCGTGTCACACTTTGGGGGATCGAAATCTTCGTCGCCGCGGCGGAAGAGGGCTCGATTTCCGCAGCCGCACGGCGGCTAGGGGTCAGCCCTTCGGCAGTCAGCCAGCAACTGTCGGGGCTGGAGGCAGCATTGGGGGCAGGCCTGCTGGACCGCTCGGGTCGCCCGATGCAGGTGACCCCGGCCGGGGCAATGTTTCGCCGCCATGCCCAGACCATCCTGAACGCCGCCAGCGAGGCGCGGGCCGAACTTGCGATGGCCGATCTGTCGGGCATGACCACCCTGCGCATCGGCGTGATCGAGGATTTCGACAGCGACGTGACCCCGCGTTTGTTGTCGCTGCTGGCGCGCGATCTGAAAGGCTGCCGGTTCCTGTTGGAAACCGGAGCCAGCCACCGGCTGATGGACCAGTTGGAGGCGCGGGCGCTGGACATCGTCATCGCAGCCGATTCGGCCAGCGAGCAACCCGATGGCGACTGGCGCGAGGTGCATCCGCTCATGTCGGAACCCTTTGTCGCGGTTTGCCCCCCGGGGGGGCGGATCGAGGATCTGCCGCTGATCCAGTATACCGCGCGGCATCTGATGGGCCGCCAGATCGCGGCGCATCTGGCGCGGCTGGGCCTGAAACCAGCGCACCGTTTCGAACTGGACAGCTATGCCGCGATCCTGGCCATGGTTGCGGGCGGTGAGGGATGGACCATCCTGACACCGCTGGCGCTGCATCAAGCAAGGGCGTTCCGCACCCAGGTCGAGGTCCGGCCCCTTCCCTTTCCGGCGCTGGAGCGGACGCTGTCGCTGTCAGCGCGCGCCGGCATCTTGCAGGATGTGCCGGCACAAATCGCCGCAAGGCTGAAACCGCTGGTGACCGAAGTGGTCATCGCCCCGGCGCTTGCCGCCTGCCCCTGGATGGCCCCGGCGTTGCGGGTCCTTTGAGGCACCACTCTGCCCTCGCTTCGCAGCGGTCATCGTTGGGCCAAACGCAGCGATGAGTCACAGCGAAGCAAGCGAAGAGCGGCGGTCTACCCGCGAACCTCAGCCGCAGCATCGACAATCGCGGCAGCGATATAATCAAGCTCGGCTTCGGTCAGGCGCGTCGGCAGGCGAACGTCGCAGGCACGCATCAGCATGGCGCGGGTGCGCGGCAAATCTGGGGTTTCCCCGAGGAACTGCCAGTTCCAGAACGCCCGCGCATTGCCTTCGCTAAGGCCGAAGACCTGCACCGATACGCCGCGCGCCTTGGCGGCAGCCTGAAAGTCCAGTGCTGACTGATCGGTCCAGCCGCCGACCAGATTGAACTGGATCGAGTCCGGGGCGCGTTCCTCGGGCCCAAGGGCCTCAGGCACTTCCAGAAAAGCCGACAGGTTAAGCTGCTCGGCCACCCGGTCGTGGCCTGCGCGGCCCTTTGCCACGCGCTCGGCCACCAGTGGCAGTTGCGGACGGATCACGGCGGCCGACAGGTTCTGCATCCGCAGGTTATACAAGGGCAGCTTGTTCTGCCAATGCGCGCAAGAGTTGGTCAGGCCGGGGTGCTTTTTCCAGTTCGTCTCATAGGCGCCCGACATGATGATGGCGCGCGCGGCAATCTCGGGATCGTCGGTGATCATGATCCCGCCTTCGCCCGCATTCACCAACTTGTAGGACTGAAAGCTGAAGCAGCCCACCTTGCCGACAGTACCAATGTTGCGCCCGTTCCAGACGGTGCCCAAGGAATGCGCCGCATCCTCGATCACCGGGATTCCGGCGGCATCGCACAGCTCCATGATCGCGTCCATGTCGCTGGTATGGCCGCGCATGTGGCTGATCATCACCGCCTGCGCCTGCGGCAGTTTGGCGGCAAAGTCATCCATGTCGACACGGTAGTTTTCGCCGACTTCGACCAGCACCGGCTCACATTCGGCATGCACGACCGATGACGGCACGGCGGCAAAGGTGAAAGCGGGGATCAGGACCTTGGCACCCTTCGGCAGGTCCAGCGCCTTGAGCGACAGGAACAGGGCTGCCGAGCAGGACGACACCGCAAGGGCATAACGCGCACCCAGAAGTTCGGCGAATTCTTGTTCCAGCAGGGCCACCGGCGCGTCAGCGGGCGCGGTGTAGCGGAAAAGATCGCCCGAGGAGAGCATCCGGTCGATCTCGGCGCGGGCTGCGGCGGGGATCGGTTCGGCATCATAGACATTGGGGGCGAGAGTTTGACCGTCGGGGGCCATCATGCACCTTTTCTTAAACTCAAGTTCAGGAAAGGTGTAAACACGAGTTTGATGACGCGCCAGTGACAAATTCACCGGTTTGCGTCTTTCCGCCTATATTTTGATGCCCGAACGTGCCGCGACCATCTCCATTGCTGTCTGGACCTCGTGCCAGGCGGTGCGCGCCATCGACCGGAAGACCATGATCTCGACCGCGTAGTCGCCGGTCCGCAGGATTATCGCGTTCATGTGGCTGACCTGCGTCCGCAGCACTTGCTTGACCGGAAAGGCCGCCGGCCGCAGGTCCATCGGCACCAATCGCGCCAGCACGTCAACCGCAGCGACACCAGTGACCGCCAGAACCGTCCAGCCGTCGGACTGGTCGGTGACGGCCGCCCCCTCAAGTTCTGGGGGGGCGACGCCGATCAAAAACGCCTGATCCCGGCCGGTCCAGACGATCCGCACCCCGGCTTTTTCAGTAAACTGCTGCGGTTTGGGAAAGGCCAGACCCAGCGGCTTCAGCCCCTTGGCCACGTCTTTCGCCCCATCCTGCAGAATCGCAATCGAGGTGATCGGCCCGGCCGAAGCTTCGGCCAATGTCACACCCGCAAGCGTCAGACTGCGCCCGTCCAGCGCGGATTTCGCAATAAGTTCAGGCACGAAGCTTCTCCCCCTCGGGGTCATGGAAAACCGGATGGCAGACCTCGCAGATCACATCCAGGCCGCGCAGGTGATCGACCAGCCGGACCCTTTCGCCAATTCGCGCCCGCCCGTCTTTCAGGAAGCCCAGACCCAGCCAAGCCTCCAGCGTCGGCGACCAGCAGACGGACGTGACATAGCCCTGATCCGTCTCGCGGTGCAGTTCGGCCCCCGGCACGAACAGATGCGCGCCGGAAGAGATCGGCCCGGCGGCTTTCAGGCCCACCAGTTGCTCGCGCTCCGGCCCCCAAAGACCGGGACGGGTGGCCGCCGCCTTGCCGATGCTGTCCTTTTTCGCAGAAACCATCTTTTCCATGCCGATGTCATGCGCCGAGATGCGGCCGTGAATCTCGGCATGGGTGATAAAGCCCTTTTCGATGCGCAGGACGTTCAGCGCCTCCATCCCGTAGGGCCCGCCGCCCATGGTTTCAGCCCGGGCCAAGAGGTCGCGGAACAGCGCCTCGCCGTAACGGGTGGGGACGGCGATTTCATAGCCTTCCTCGCCGCTGAAACTGATCCGGAACAGCCGCGCATCGACGCCGCCGATCCGCACCGGAGCGACCCCCATGAACGGCAGATCGACCGGGGTTTCGACAAAGGAGTTGACCAAAGCCCGCGCCATCGGCCCGGCAACGGCAAACTGCGCCCAGCTTTCCGTCACGGAAATGTACCGCACTTGCCAGTGGGCACAGAAGGCCTGATGCACGAAATCCATGTGCCGCATGACCAGCCCGGCCCCGGCGGTGGTCGTGGTCATCAGATAGTGGTTGTCGCCCAACCGGGCGCTGGTGCCGTCATCCAGCACCAGCCCGTCCTCGCGCAGCATCAGGCCATAGCGGACCCGGCCAACCGGCAAGGTGCTGAACGTGTTTGTGTAAAGGAAATCCAGGAACCGCCCGGCATCCGGCCCCTGAATGTCGATCTTGCCCAGCGTCGACACATCGGCCACGCCTACGGTCTGCCGGACCATGGTCACTTCACGGTCGCAAGCCTCACGCCAGGTCGCTTCACCCGGTTTCGGGAAATACGAAGGGCGATACCACAGCCCCGCCTCGATCATCGGCGCATGTCGGTCGCGGCTGGCCTGATCCGAGGTCATGAACCGCTGCGGCGCAAAGCCCATCCCGCGCCCGCCAGCCCCCATCGCGGCGATGGACACCGGAACGTAAGGCGGGCGGAAAGTCGTGACCCCGGTTTCTGCAATCCCGCGCCCGGTGGCATCGGCCAGAACCGCCAGCGCGCCGACGTTCGAGTTCTTGCCCTGATCCGGCGCCATGCCTTGCGTCGTGTAACGCTTCATATGCTCGACGCTGCGAAAGCCTTCTTGTGCGGCCTGCTTGACGTCCTTGGTGGTCACGTCATTGGCAAAATCCAACCAGGCCCGGCCGGGAGCATCGACCAGCCACAGCGCTTTCGGCTTGTAGGGCATGTCCTCGGCTTCAGGCAGATCAACGCTGACCTTGCGGCCCAGCGCCTGCACCATCGCCAGCGCCGCCGCATGACCGGTGGCCAGCGCGCCATGGGTCGACATCGTGCCGTTCGCCGCGCCCACCGCGACCAGACCGGGGACCGCGCCTGCCATGGGCACAAAAGCCGCAAGCTCGTCATCCCAGCGCGGCCGGCCGTTCATGTGGCAGGTCAGGTGGATCGTCGGGTTCCAGCCGCCCGACATCGCCAGACAGTCGGTCTCGATCTCGAACGTCTCGTTGCCTTTCCGCACCTTGATCGCCGACAGCCCCAGCCGCCCGCGTGAGCCGATGACTTCGGCGCCCACATGCACCGGGCAGTCCTCGACGCTGAAGGCATCGGGGCGCGGGTCGATGATCGCCGCCACTTGCACGCCGGCGGCCATCAGGTCGCGGGCGGTGGCCCGGGCCTGATCGGTGTTGGCAAACAAGGTCACCCGCTTGCCCGGACTGACGCCATAGCGGTTCAGGTAGGTGCGCACGGCCGAAGCCATCATGATCCCCGGACGGTCGTTGTCGGGGAAAGCCACCGGACGCTCCAGCGCGCCGGAGGCCAGCACGACATGCGGGGCGACGATGCGCCAGAAACATTCGCGCGGCAGGTTCGGTCGCGCCGGTTTGTGCAACCCGACCCGCTCCAGCGCGCCGTAGGTGCCGTGGTCATAGGCCCCGGTGATGCTGGTGCGCAGCATGATCCGCACATTTGGCAGCGCGGCCAGTTCGGCCACCACCTGCGCCAGCCAGTCAGCCGCCGCCATTCCGCCGATCGTGCCGCCCTCCGACAACAGCCGCCCGCCAAGGGCATGGCTTTCCTCGGCCAAAATCACGTCTGCGCCCGCCCGACCTGCGGTCAAAGCCGCCATCAGACCGGCAGGACCGGACCCGATCACCAGCACATCGCAGAAGGCAAAGGCCTTTTCATAGGCCCCCTCGTCATGCTTGCCTGACAGACTGCCCAAGCCCGCCGCGCGGCGGATGATCGGCTCGTACAGTTTTTCCCAAAAGGCACGCGGCCACATGAAAGTCTTGTAATAGAACCCGGCGCTCAGGAATGGTGCGAGATAGTCGTTGACCGCCAATAGGTCGAACCGCAACGACCCCAGCCGGTTCTGGCTTTGGGCCACCAGCCCCTCGAACACTTCCTGCACCGTCGCCCGCACGTTCGGGGTCTGGTTCTTCGGCCCCATCACCTCGACCAGCGCGTTTGGCTCCTCGGACCCTGCGGTCAGAACGCCCCGGGGCCGGTGATACTTGAACGACCGCCCGACCAGCCGCACGTCATTGGCCAAAAGCGCCGAGGCCAGCGTGTCGCCTTTATACCCAGCGTATTCGCGGCCATCGAACCGGAAGCGCACCGGCTTCGTGCGGTCGATCAGACCCTTGCCGTCGATCCTCATTTCGCGCGCTCCGCTACCAATTCGACCGACGCAATCTCATGCGTCACCGTGTTGCGGGTGACCAGCAGCCACTGGGAACAGCCCGCCTCGTGATACCAAAGGTCGCGAAGCACCCCTGCCGGATTGTCCCGAAGGTGCAGATAGTTGTCCCACTCCGCCAAGGGCGCGCCCTCCGCCGGCCGGTGCAGATAATCCTCCGCCCCGTAATAGTAGAACTCCCGCCGGTCCCGGTCGCCGCAAAGGGGGCATTTCAGGCGCATGGAAAAACCCCCGATTTCATCTGTCCAAGAATATCCCCGCCGAAGGCTCCCTGAGGCCGGGCAAGGCGCAAATGTCCAATCATCGTGCCCCCCCTCAATGCAAATTATGCTGGCTGCCGGTGCCTTCTTCGTCCAGAAGATGCCCCGTCGCAAAGCGGTCCAGCCGGAACTTCCGGGCGACCTCGTGGCTGGTTCCGGTGGCCATCAGATGCGCCATGCACCAGCCGCTGGCGGGTACAGCCTTGAACCCGCCGTAGTTCCAGCCGCAGTCGATGAACAGCCCCTCAACATGTGTCTTGTCGATGATGGGTGACCCGTCCGGCGTCATGTCCATGATCCCGCCCCAACTGCGCAAGACTTTGGCGCGGCCAATCATCGGCATCAGGGTCATGCCCGCCTCCATCACATGTTCCACCATCGGCAGGTTCCCGCGTGAGGCGTAGCTGGCGTAAAAATCGAGGTCGCCTCCGAACACCAATCCGCCCTTGTCGGACTGGCTGATATAGAAGTGGCCCATGCCAAAGCTGATGACATGGTCGATCACCGGCTTCAGGCCTTCGGTCACGAACGCCTGCAAAACATGGCTTTCGATCGGCAACCGCATCCCCGCCATCGCCGCCACCTGAGACGACCGTCCCGCGACGATGACCCCGACCTTCTTTGCCCGGATCGCGCCGCGTGTGGTCTGCACCCCGCGCACGACACCGTTTTCGATGTCGATGCCGGTAACTTCGCAGTTCTGGATCAGATCGACGCCCCGGCTGTCGGCCCCGCGCGCATAGCCCCAGGCCACCGCGTCATGCCGGGCCGAACCCCCGCGCGGGTGCAGGATGCCGCCATAGATCGGAAAGCGGGTATTCTCGAAATCCAGATAGGGCAGGTATTCCCGCACCCCTTCGCGGTCCAAGAGGATCGCGTCATCGCCCTGATTGATCATCGCATTGCCGCGCCGCACCCAGTAGTCGCGCTGCCCGTCGGAATGGAAGAGGTTGATCAAGCCGCGCTGGGAATGCATGACGTTGTAGTTAAGCTCGGCTTCCATCCCCTCCCACAGCTTCATCGAGTGGCTGTAGAATTCTGTGTTGCCGGGGATCATGTAGTTGGCGCGGACGATGGTGGTGTTGCGCCCGATGTTGCCGCTGCCAAGGTAGCCTTTTTCCAGCACCGCGATATTGGTCAGGCCGTGGTTCTTGGCCAGATAAAAGGCCGTCGCCAGGCCGTGCCCGCCACCGCCGATGATGATCGCATCATATTCGCCCTTGGGCGACGGATCGCGCCAGGCCGGGCCCCAGCCCTTGTTGCCGAAAAGCCCTTCGGTAAGGACCTTCAGACCTGAATATCGCATGGATTAGCCCCCCCTGACCCGGTGATATGGCCAGTTCAGTCGCGCATATTCAAGACCGGATCAGCTTTTCCGCGCTCGCCTGCGACATCATGCGTCGCAGACTGGCTACGCTACATCACCATACGAAAATAGTTGAACGCCAGGTTGTCTTCCATCCCGGTGCCGCACAGACCCATTTCCATGTTCGACGTACCCGACACCGTGTCGCCAGAGATCAGGGAGACACCGTTCAGACCATCGCCGTTGGCCGAAAACTCGATATTCTTCAGCGCGATCAGCTGACCACCATGGATCGACACGCCCGAGGCAAACCTGATACCGCCCAAGGACACAAGTTGCGCCCCGCCGCCTGCCGCGCAGGAGTCCATCTTGCCGATCCGCGTGCCGGACGACCCCGAGATCGAGGAAGTGCCGGTGTGCAGCGTCGCGATCAATCCGTTTTCCAGCGCCCCGCCTGTACCAAAGCTGATCTGGCAGTTGGTGATGATCACCAGATTGCTGATCGTCTGCTTGATGCCAAGCTGCGTGCTAGGGCTGGAACAATAGACGTAATTCACAGCGTTTGCCCGCAGCGCAAGGCCACCGTTACGGTCAAGCAGGTCTTTCGATGCCTCAACCGTGTTGCTGGAAGACGACGAAACTGCTGGCTTGCCGTTGACGATGTTCACGGTTCGCGCGGTCGCGGTGATATAATCCCGCTGCCCTTCCCGCGACCCCAGTTGCAGGAAGTTCCACATGTCGGCCTTGCCTGTATTCCAGCTGGTCGACACCGTCCGCAACGAATTGATCACGCGCAGATACATCGCGCTATAGCGCAGCGCTTCTGCCAGACCGTCGTTGCTATTGTACCCGGAATTCGGCAGTTCCAGATTTGCGGTATCCGGCATCGATACGATCGTGCCTTCCTCGAAAAAGTTGTTGCTGTTGATCGACACCACGTCGTTGGAGTGGATGCAGAAACCACGGAAATAGCTGTTGTTGCTCTGGATATCGACTTCGTTCTAGGCAACGAACCCTTCACTAAGGCAAGGGGGGCCAAAGGTCGTGAACATCGAAACGGTATTCACGTCCCAGGAATCGAAGCCGGCAAACTTCAGCAGGTAGGTTGCAATTTCGTTCTCACCTTCCTCGGACCGGTGCGTCTGAACCCGGACGGCGGAGCGCGAATCCTCATTCTCGGTGAAGGTTCCGGTTGCGTCATCCCAGACGCCGAACTGGATGCCTTCTTCCGTCACCACATCGCCATAACCCGCGTCAGACATGTTCTGTTCGGCCAGAGCGAGGGCAGAGGCGGTGGCCGATTCGGCAGTGGCGCCCAATGTGTAGTTGCGGTCATAAAGCGCAGCATGGGCCGTGGCGTCCGCAGTCACCTGCAAATGCGTCCGCTGATTGTAGACGTTTGATACGTCTACCGCGATGCCTCCCACGGCCAGGAACACGATGATCAGGATCAGACCACCCGCAGAAATACTGCCGTATTCGGCTTGCGAGAAATCGGCAAAACTGTGCGCTTTACGTGCCATCTCAGAACTCCACCCTGTGTTCAGCGCTTATGGTCATGGTCACGTCGATCAGCGTGCCCAGAAAGCCGATATTGGCAATTTCGGACGTTTCCATCGTCGCCTCGGTTCTGACGACCCGGTTGACTTCGGTCGTCACTGCGGTTGCGCTTTCCGACAACGGCGACAGCCGCGCCAGCGCGTAGTCTTCTGCTTTCTCCAGCCGATCTTCGGCCGTATCGCCCGTGAACTGGCCAACCGAATACAGCCGGTTGGTGTCCTGCAAAACGCTGATCGCATGTGACCGGGTCATGAACAACATGCTAGCATCCACGACCAGCATCAAGACCATAACGACCAACGGCAACCAAAGCACGAACTCGACTGTCGAAGACCCGCCCTCTGATCTGCGGAAAGCCCGAAGCTTTGGCAAGCTGTTGCCAGCTATTGCCATTACGCCCTCGCAGATAAGTTACACAATTTGGTCGATTTATATATAGTAACACCTTACCACAGATTGCGAAATTTGCAACACATTTCAAGTAGCAGCGCCTCTCCATGTGTCCTGCAGTCTCCCCCGCAAGATGAACTAAAGCCCTTTCGAACGATATGTCGCAGCCACCCGGCTTATCGACACGATATAGGCGGCGACCCGAAGATCTTCGACGCCTTCGCGGTTGTGCCAGACTTCGCGCATGGCCTGATAGGCGGTGCGCATGGTGTCATCCAGACCCGACCGCACCAACGCCAGTTCGTCCGAGCCTTGCAGGAAGCGTTCCTTGAAGCCCTCGCCCAAGGACCAGCCCAGGCCCTGATCCGAAGACAGCCGTTCCAGTTCTTCGACCAGCAGGCGGCTGCGGGCCTCTTCTGCCCGGCGCTGCATCCGGCCAAAGCGGATGTGGGACAGGTTCTTGACCCATTCGAAATAGCTGACCGTCACCCCGCCTGCGTTGGCATACATGTCGGGGATTATGACGCAGCCCTTTTGCCGCAGGATTTCATCGGCACCGTAAGTCACCGGGCCATTCGCCGCCTCGATGATCAGGGGGGCCTTGATCCGCGCGGCGTTGCCCAGATTGATCACCCCT
>CAIXBE010000328.1 GCA_903917595.1 uncultured Rhodobacterales bacterium | reverse complement strand
GCGGGCTTTGGGCCTATCAGTCGCGCATTCCCGAGACGGCTACCTTCTGCACCTCCTGTGATGCCCGCCATCAGGATCTGGCCAACCGGCTCGCCGACAAGGCCAAGACCACATCTGGCGCCCTGACGACGCCGTCCGAAAGCGAACCGTCGGAATGACCGTTTCATCTCTGCCGAAGACCTGACCGCCTCCTTGCTAGCGGTCGTGGCCGCGCCCCGCGACCGCTGCTGGGCCAGGATATGGTCCTGCTGGAAGCCGAGACGATAGGCTGGGGCGCGTCCGGCTGGAATGGCGGGCAGGTGAACCCCGGCCTGAAGGATGGCCCCTCGGCGCTTGCCGGGCGCTTTGGCGTCGACCTTGGCGGGCGGATGGCGCGGCTGTCGGGCGCGGGCTGCGATCCGGTCTTCGACCTGATCGAGCGGCATGCCATCCGCTGCGACGCCCGCCGTTTGGAGTGGATCCGCGCGGCCCATACCCCCAAGGCGCTGGCAAGCCTGAAGCCCATGCTGCCGAATGGCGCGCCATTGGTGCCTTTGCGATGGGTATCGCTGCGGCCAAGGTCGATTTCTTCAAGCCGGGCAACCCGCAGTTCAGGCTGACACACGCCGCTGCCTTTGGCTTTGGTCTTCGTTTCCTCACGGATATCTGTAGCCTAGATGATGACGCTGCCGATCTGCGCAAGACTGTAGAGGCGCTGGTTCAGAGCACCTTCAATGGCCGAGATGATGCGCAGCGTTTCGGGCCGGGTGATCATAGCCGTCTTTCCAATGGTCGATGTCGTGTTCAACAAGGACGTCACGAACGAGACCGGAGCGCTGGCCCCGGCGCAGGCTCTTTCGGTAAGGGCCGCCCGGATTCGCGTTTTCTACACGAGGGTCCACACGGATCCCTTGCGTCCGGGCGTCACTCGCAGCACCATCAAGTGCGTTATCCAAACGTACAACAAGTCCGAAATGTCTGCAGATCGTCGCCCCTACCGCCGCGAGTATGAAGAGAACCGCCGCGACGCGGTGATCGAGGCTGCGCTGGATCCTGTCAGACTGGCCGACGTTTCGGCCATCCGGAACATCGATCTGGAAGTGGCCGCCCCATGAGATACTCCCCCCTTACCCAGCGCCTGCAAGGGCTTGGCGGCGACAAATGGCAGGTCCACAACCTTGCCTGGCAGATGCAGGCCGAGGGCCGCGACGTGATCGACATGACGATCGGCGAGCCCGATGTGCCCTGTCCGCCCGCCCTTATCGAAACCGCCTATGCCGCGATGCGGGCCGGGCGCACGTCTTATGCCGAAGGCCAGGGTGAACCCGGAGCCTTGGCCGCCCTCGCTGCGCATTACACAGCCCGGCGCGGTCGGCCGTTCGGGCCGGAAAACGTGATGATCCTGCCCGGCACGCAGACGACGCTTTATGCTGTCCTGTCCAGCCTGCTTGGTCCCGGAGACGAGGTGATCGTCACCGATCCAATGTATTTGGCCTATGAGGGCCTGATTGCCGCCACCGGGGCCACGTCCGTTTTCGTGCCTTTGCGGCCTGAACTGGGGTTTCGCCTGCAAGCGTCTGATGTCGCGTCACGCATTACCCCCCGCTCGCGCGTCTTGCTTCTCACCACGCCCCACAACCCCACCGGCGTCGTGCTGCGCAAAGATGAGATCGCCGCCCTGGGTGCCTTGGCCATTGAGCACGATCTGTGGATCGTGGCGGACGAGGTCTATGAGGAACTGGTATTCGAGGGCGTGCCCTTTGCCTCGCCCTTGGACCTGCTCGAACTGGCTGAGCGCACGGTGGTGGCCTCTTCGTTGTCGAAATCCCACGCAGCTGCCGGGTTCAGGTCAGGCTGGTGCGTTGGCCCGGCAGAGTTCTGCACGCGCATCTTGCCCGTATCTGAAACCATGCTTTTTGGCAGCCAGCCCTTCATCGCCGACATGACCGCACAGGCAATCACCGAAGGCTCGCCCGTGGCGCGGGGCATGGCCAGCCGCTATGCCGCGCGCGCGCAGATGATCCATGACCGGCTGGACGGGCTGGCCGGATTGCGCGTTCACCGCCCCGAAGCGGGCATGTTTGCGCTTCTCGACATCCGCGCCACGGGCCAGTCGGGCCGGGTCTTTGCCAATGCGCTGCTGAACGAAACCGGAGTTGCGGCCTTGCCCGGTGAGAGCTTTGGCAGGTCGCTGGCCGGATGGCTGCGCCTGGCGCTTACCCAAGCTGACGACCGGACCGCCGAGGCTTGTATCCGCATCGCCAGTTTCGCCACCAAGACCATGAAAGGGTCCGCATGAAAACCGTTGGGATGAGACTTGTCGAAGGGCTGCACGCCCGCGGCGTTGAGGTGATCTTTGGCATTCCCGGGGTTCATACCGTTGAAATGTATCGCGGATTGTCAGGAAGTCCGGTTCGGCATGTCACCGCGCGGCACGAGCAGGGCTGCGCCTTCATGGCCGATGGCTATGCCCGCGCCGCAGGCAAACCCGGCGTGGCGCTGGTCATCACCGGGCCGGGCTTGACCAACGCCATCACGGCCATGGCGCAGGCACGCGAAGATTCGGTGCCGATGCTGGTGATATCGGGCGTCAACCGCCAGCGCAGCCTGGGCAAGGGCTGGGGCCTCCTGCACGAGTTGCCCGACCAGCAGGCGATGATCGCAGCACTCTGTCCCACCCGCCGCATCACGGATGCCTCTCAGGTAGGCGAAGTGCTGGACTGGGCCTTTG
>CAIXBE010000327.1 GCA_903917595.1 uncultured Rhodobacterales bacterium | reverse complement strand
GGCGGCGTCGGTGCGACAGACCCCGGCACAGCGCGCCGATCTAATGGCGGGCTTCGACATGAGCGGCGGGTATCAGGACAACCTGATGAACGCGGCGCAAATGAAGATCATGTCGGCGAAGATGAGGTCGGCGCAACGGGAGGAAGACGACGCCGAGAAGATGCGGGTGTCGCTTGCGAACCGGCTCAAGTCATTGCCGCCCGGCCAACTCCGTGACGCCGCCATGTGGTTCTATGAGAGCGGCGACTACGCCAAGGCCGGCGAGTTGCTGTTCAAGCGTGAGCAGGTGTGGGATCCGATGACGGGCGGCATGGTGACCGTGGACGCCTTCGGAGCACCCGTTGGCGGCTACTCCGGTGGCGGTGGGGGCGGTTCCCCGGTTCCGGCGTCTGGTGGTGCCCCGGCACCGGCAAACCCGTCCAGCGTGCCCGCAGCAGCGTCTGGAGGCACACCTGCGATGCCGCAGCCGGTAGAGGCGTCTGACCCGCTGACGGATCGCTGGCGGCAACTGTTGGCCGACCCCTCGCTCACGCCACAGGAGGTGCGCCTGATCGTGTCTCAGGGCAGCGATAAGGGTGCCCGCGAGAAGCATGCCGAGATCGTGAAGAACCGGCAGGACGTGGCTGACAAGAAGCGCATTGCCACCAAGGACCAGTCCGAGATGGCAAACACCGTGATCGACGACCGCCGCACGCAGATGGAGACGCCGCAGCGGATTGTTGACTTTGCGCAGAGCATTGAGGACACGCTTGCGAGTGGCAATCCCACCGGCATGCGCGCCCTCGCCACGCAGGTGCTCTTCTCCAAGGTACTCGATCCGGGTTCGGCCTTCATGACCGGCGAAGCCGATCTCCAGCAGACCGCCGCCACGACACAACAAAGGCTTGCGAACTGGTGGCAGAACCAAGGCGGCAAGGAAGGTTCCCCGGTGCCCGGCGACCTCGTCCTCGAAATGCGCGAAATATCGCGGCTTCTCGGACAGCGCGCACTTACGAAGCTCGACCGCATCGACGCGGAGGCCAAGACCCGCGCGGGCTCTTTTGGCCTCACCGACGACATGCTCGGCGGCAAGTTCCCGCTCCGTTGGAACAGGTTCGCGGACCCCGGCCTCGACGAGACTGGAACAAGCAGGCGCGAGCCGCGCGATGCGGTGATGGACGACCTTGATCGTTATGGAGGCTAAGAATGGTCAGCATTGAAAAGATCCAGCGGGCCATTGCGAACGCCAAGTCGGCGGGGGATGCGGGCGCCGTGTCCCGGCTTGAAAACCTCCTCGCCGAACAATCCCAGGTTCCCGATGTCCCGGTCGCGGAGGTAGGCCGCAGCTGGGGCACAGTCGGATCGCAGGCGGCGGAGAACTTCTTCCCAAGCCTCGGCAGATATGTCGGCGACATCAAGACCGCAGTCATGGACCCCATCGGCACCGCCGACACCATGCTCGACGTGACCGCAGGCGGCATCTCGCGCGGCCTTGAGTACGCAACCGGCCTCGATATGTTCCCCGAGAACAAGGCGACGGCGGTGGCTGACGTTGTCGGTCAGCACTACAAGGACCGCTACGGTTCATGGGAAGGTTTCAAGCGCGGCATTGCGGAAGACCCGGTCGGCGT
>CAIXBE010000326.1 GCA_903917595.1 uncultured Rhodobacterales bacterium | reverse complement strand
GCCGACCGGATTGACGCCTTGGCCACCGAGGTTGGCCTGTCCGACCATCTGGCGCGCAAGGCGGGGGAGCTTAGCCACGGCCAAAAGCAATGGCTGGAGATTGCGATGCTGCTGGCGCAGGAACCGCGCCTGTTGCTGGTAGACGAGCCCGCCGCAGGCATGACGCTGGCAGAACGCGAGCGCACCACCGAATTGCTGGTCGACATCGCAAGAACCCGCGCGGTGGTGGTGGTCGAACATGACATGGATTTTGTCCGCCGCCTGAATTGCAAGGTGACGGTCCTGCATGAAGGCGCGGTCCTTGCCGAAGGCAGTCTGGACCATGTCACCAAAAACCAGACCGTGATTGATGTCTATCTGGGGCGCGGATGATGATCAGAACGAACGGACTGACCCTGCACTATGGCGGCTCGCAGATCCTGCATGGCATTGATTTCGAAGCCAAAGTGGGCGAGGTCACCTGCATCATGGGCACGAACGGCGTGGGCAAGACCAGCTTTCTGAAAGCGCTTGCCGGCAGTCATCCGAGGTCCGGCGGCACGGTCGAACTGGCGGGCGAAAGCCTGGGGCGACTGCCGCCGCAGGACATGGCACGACGCGGTCTGGCCGTGGTGCCGCAGGGTCGGATGATCTTTCCACTGCTGACCGTGCGCGAGAACCTTGAAACCGGCTTTGCGCTTTTACCCCGATCGGATCACAAGATCCCGAACGAGATCTATGACCTTTTCCCGGTCCTGAAAGCCATGTCCGCCCGCAGGGGCGGCGATCTGTCGGGTGGCCAGCAACAACAGCTTGCCATCGCCCGGGCGATGATCATGCGGCCACGGGTCCTGCTTCTGGACGAGCCGACCGAAGGCATCCAGCCCAGCATCATCCAGCAGATCGGACGGGTGATCGAGTATCTCAAGGATCGGGGCGACATGGCGATCATCCTGGTCGAACAGTATTTCGACTTTGCCTATGGGCTTGCCGATCAGTTCTATGTCTTTCGCCGTGGGGCGGTATCGGCCTCTGGTTCAACCGGCAGCTTTGACAAAGCGGTCTTGCGGGCGGAGGTGTCTGTCTAATCCCGTCAGTCTTTTCAGGTGGCGGGACTGGCCGGCGCAGGGCCTGCGCAAAGGGCTTCGAACAGCCGGGCGACCGCCTCGGCACCCGGGTCGGCGTGGCCCGTCAACGCCTTGGCGTTCACATAGGCGGCGCGACCGGCCTTGGCGACGGACAGGGTTGCGGTGTGATT
Organism: uncultured Rhodobacterales bacterium; assembly: GCA_903917595.1. GTDB lineage: Bacteria > Pseudomonadota > Alphaproteobacteria > Rhodobacterales > Rhodobacteraceae > Tabrizicola > Tabrizicola rara. The sequence goes on along the minus strand of CAIXBE010000326.1, from coordinate 808 downwards.
GGCCCCCTGGCGGGCAGCGGCCATTGCGGCAGGAAGCCCATCATCAAGCGCCGCAAGCGCCGGATGCAGTGCATCGATCATGGTGCGATCCCCCGGCTTTGCCCCGCCGATCTCTTGCATGCGCTCCAGCCCGGCCTGCAGGGCGGCCCGCATCGTCAATCCGCTGGACGCGGCATCACCCGCTGCAGCAAAGAAGATGGCCAGCAGCACCCCGGATGATCCGCCCATGGTCTGGCTGAGTTCCAGACCGATGGCGCGATACAACTGGGTGTGATCGGCAAGCGGCAGACTGTCCATCGCCCCAAGCAGGGCACCCGCCGCACCGGCAAGGGTCGACCCGGTATCACCGTCGCCGGACTTGGCATCCAGCGCGTTCAGATCGGCCTCCATCGCGATCATGATGTTGCAGCAACGCGCCAGAAACGCGCGCGTTGCCTTGTGGTCGGAAGCCAGCGGCCTGATCGGTGCAAGACCGTCCGGCAGCGCCAGTACAAGCGGCTGGGTGACCGGCTGACAGCCGGGCCATGCCGACATCGCAACCTTGCCAAGCAACCCGTCCTCGTCTTCAGGGGTCAGTGGCAAAAGCGACACCGACACCCCCCGCATGTCCAGAGAGGTCATCATCGCCGCCGGACCGACGATATACTTGATCTTCTTGCCCAGATCCGACCGAAGAAGTTCGTAGGCCAATATCGACATTTCCAGCACCGATGCCGCGCCAAGGTTGTTCAACAGCGCGACATAGGACGCCTCATTGGCTTTGTCGGTCAGCTTGTCGATCATTGCCGCCATCGCCTGTTCGGCGTCG
>CAIXBE010000325.1 GCA_903917595.1 uncultured Rhodobacterales bacterium | reverse complement strand
GCTGGTAGCGGCCTGTTACCTTGCGCGGGCGGGGTTGAAGGTTCTGGTCGTGGAAAAGAACGACTGGATCGGCGGGGCGGCGGTCAGCCGCGAGTTGTTCCCCGGCTTCACCTATTCCAACTGCTCTTACGTCAGCAGCCTGTTTCGCCCCGAGATCATGCGCGATCTGGAATTGCCAAAGCACGGGTTGCAGGTCCTGCCCTATGAGGGCGGGGCGCTGTTCACCGAAGACGGCGGCTATCTGGGCATGTTCCGCGACCACGAGGCGAACCGGCGCGAATTCGCCCGCCACTCGCGCCGCGATGCGGACGCCTATGACCGCTATTCCCGCGATATCCTGCGGAACTGCCGCCTGATCCGCCCGATGCTGATGCGCCGCCCGCCGGACCTTGCGTCGTTCCGCCCCCGCGATCTGGGCGAACTGGCGTGGCTGGGCAAACAGATCACCGGCCAGTCCGAAGCGCAGATTTACGACATGATGCGGTTCTGGACGATGTCGATTGCCGATTTTCTGGACGAATATTTCGAGAATCCGGCGATGAAGGCCTATCAGGCGGTCGGCTCGATAATCGGCACGGCTTTGGGGCCGATGTCGCCGGGGACCGCCTATGTGCTGCTGCATCACGCGATGGGCGATGTGGACGGCAATGTCGGCTCATGGGGCTATTCGCGCGGGGGCATGGGCGGGATCACCAAGGCTCTGACCGCCAGTTTGCGCGCTTCGGGGGGTGAGGTTCTGGTCGGATCAGGGGTGCGCCAGATACTAGTCCAGAACGGTCGCGCAGTCGGTGTGGCGTTGGACAATGGCAATGAACACCGCGCCAAACGCGTGATTTCCAATATGGATGTGCGGCGAACCTTTCTGAAACATGTCGAGGAGAAGGAGCTTCCCGGCGACTTCGTCCACCGGGTCCAGCGCTTCAAGACGCGCGGCTCCAGCGGCAAGCTGAACATCGCGTTGGATGGCTTGCCCGAGTTTACCGCCCTGCCAAAGGGCGCGCCGAACATCAAGGGCGACATGCATTTCACCGACACGATCGAGAAGATGGAAGCCGCCTATGACGATTGGAAATCCGGCCATTACAGCCGCAATCCGTTTCAGGACATGATGATCCCGACGCTGATCGACCCGACGATGACGCCCCCCGGCAAGCATTTCATGTCGTGCTTTGTCCAGTATGCGCCCCCGAAAATCGAGGGACGCGACTGGACCGACGCCGACCGCGACGGCTTCCGCGATGCCTGTCTGGACCAGATCGAACGCTATGCTCCGGGCTTCAAATCCAAGGTCCTGCATGTCGAGGTGAGGACACCCCGAGAACTGGAGGCCGAGGTTGGCCTGACCGAGGGCAACATCTTTCAGGGCGAGCTGACCTTTGACCAGATGTTCTTCAACCGTCCGGTTCCCGGCTATGCGAACTATCGTTCACCTATCAAGGATCTGTGGATTTGCGGCTCCTCCACCCACCCAGGCGGCGGGGTGATGGGGGCTCCGGGCCGGAATGCAGCCGCCGAAGTGCTGCGCGACATGGCGGTGCCCGCCAAGGACATGAGTGACGCCTATGCCATCGTTTGACACCATCATTATCGGGGCTGGCCCGAACGGACTGGCGGTGGCGCATCGGCTGGCGTCGAAAGGCGCTGCTGTGCTGGTGCTGGAGGCTGCCGCAACAGCTGGCGGTGGGGCAGGGCTGGCGCATCTCTCGTATAACCTTGACCCCCGCGTCGAAAAGGCGATGGGACTGGCAGCGCATGGGCTGGAGTGGGCCTCAGCCGATCTTGCCACCACCGCGCTGTCGCCCGATGGCAACCACCTGCGGCTGGAAGGCCCGGTAGGTGAACGACTGTTCGGCGATGTGTCAGACGCTGACCGGGCAGCTTGGTCAACCCTTCGCGCGCGCCTGTTGCGCTTTGCCGCCGTGCTGTCGCCCCTGAACCAGATGGCTCCGCCGCGCATCGCCAAGGGGGTGGGCAATCCCATGCTGAAGCTGGCGATGATCGGCATCAAGGCCCGGATGATGGGCGCAAAGGACTTTCGCGAGCTTGGCCGCATCATCCTGACCAACGCGCATGATTTGCTGGATGACGAATTGTCCGATCCTCGGTTGAAAGGTGCGCTGGCCTTTGATGCGACCTTGGGCGGCTGGCTCGGGCCACGCTCGCCGAACTCGGTCCTGCCATGGCTGGTGCGGCTGTCGGGGCAGGTGGCGGGCAAGCAGGGCGCGCTGGGCTTGCCGAAAGGTGGCATGGCGGCACTGGGGGCGGCGATGGTCAAGGCCACCGCGGCCAAGGGTGTGACGATCCGCTGCAATGCTGCGGTTGAGCGCATCCTTGTCGAAGGCGAGCGGGTGGCCGGTGTGATCCTTGCGGGGGGCGAGGAAATCCGCGCTGCGCGAGTGGTGTCGGCGATTGCCCCCAAGACCACGCTTTTGTCGCTGGTCGGTGCAAGGCATCTGGATGCGGGCCTTGTCACCCGTGCGCGGCATCAAAAGGCGCGGGGCGGGGCGGCGAAGCTGCACCTGACCCTGCGCGCGGCCCCGGATTTCCGAGGGGCGAACCTGAAGGACCGCCTGTTGATCGCGGGCTCGGAACACGACGTGGAGCGTTCCTTCAACCCGGTGAAATATGGCCGCGTGCCAGAGCGTCCTGGGATGGAGATTATGATTCCGACCGCCCATGAACTGAAGCCCGATGGCAAGTATCACCTGTCGGCCATCGCCCAGTTTGCGCCCCATGCGCCTGCTGACCGCGTGGCCGCAAGGGCCGAAATGCTGGCCGCCTGCTTGGCCCAGCTTGAGGCAAATGCCCCGGGGATCGGCGCGTTGGTTGAGGATGCGGAAATCCTCATGCCCTATGACATAGAAGCCCGATACGGTCTGCCGGGCGGTCAGTGGCATGCGGGGGAGTTGAGCGTCGAGCAGATGCTGTTCCTGCGCCCGCTGCCGGGGATCGCGCAATACAAGGGGCCGGTGCCGGGTCTGTGGCTTGCGTCCGCAGGGTGCCATCCGGGGGGGGGCGTTTCAGGGTCGGCTGGCTGGAATGCCGCACTTGCGATGGAGGCCGCAGGATGACCGCACTTCGTCACTTTGAAACGCCGCTTTTGAAGACCCCGTTCCACCCGCGCACAGAAGCCCTGAACAAGCTTTGGTCTTGGGGCAACTGGGGCGGCTATACCACCGCGCTTTCCTTTGACGATCTGGCGATGGAGCATTCGGCGGTCAGGAACTCGGCCACGGTCTATGACCTGTGTCCGATGATCAAATATCGGATCGAAGGCCCCGAGGCGACGGCCTATCTGGACCGGCTGACCCTGCGCAACGTCGCCAAGCTGAGTGTTGGTGGCGTGCAATACACCGCCTGGACCAATGACGCGGGGCACATGCTGGACGACGGCACGTTGTTCCGGCTGGCCTCGGACCGCTATCGGCTGTGTTGTCAGGAACGGCATCTGAACTGGCTGACCGACAGCGCCCATGGGTTCGATGTGACCATCACCGAGGAGACCGAAGACATCGCCGCCCTGTCGCTGCAGGGGCCGACTTCGGGTGAAGTCTTGCGGCTGGCGGGCTTCGACATCGACGCGCTGAAGCCCTTTCGCATGGCAGAGTTTCCGCTGGGCAACGGTCGCCTGATGATCTCGCGCACCGGATTTACCGGCGATCTGGGGTATGAGTTGTGGACGACGCCGGATCAGGCCCTGGCTTTGTGGGACCTGCTGTTTGACGCGGGAAAATTGCATGGCATCCGGCCTATCGGGTCGGACGCGCTGAACATGGCACGGCTGGAGGCGGGGCTGATCATCACTGGCATCGACTTTACCCCCGCCGATACTTGCGTGCGCGAAGACCGGCTGCGCAGCCCGATCGAGATGGGGTTGGGCTGGATGATCGATTGGAAAAAGGGCCATTTCACCGGCAAGGCGGCGCTGGTGGCGCAGCGGGACAAGGGCAGGAAATGGTCGTTCGTGGGGCTGGAAATCGGCGGCAACATCGCGGCCGAAGGGGCGATACTCTATCACAACCAGAAGCTTGAGGTTGGTGTGATCACCGGGGCGATCTGGTCGCCGGTGTTGAAAAAGAACATCGCTCTGGCGCAGGTGCTGACGAAATATGCCGATGGCGCGAATATCTGGGCGGAGATTTATGCGCTGCGCGAGCTGCATTATGAAAAGCTGATGATGCAGGCGCGGGTGGTGGACCGGCCGTTTTTCGTCCACGACCGCCGCCGCGCCACACCTCCGGGGAGGTTCTGATGGCAAGCCAAGATCGCCACCCCTTGTCGCCGCGTCTGGACCATTGTCCCGAAGGCCTGCCCCGCGCGGCCTATATGGATCAGGGTTGGTATGACCGGGAGATGGCGACGATCTTTGCCCGCCAGTGGGTGATGGCCGGGCGCGCGTCCGACTTTGCCACCGGCATGATGCGGCGGGTGACGGTGGGCGCGGCGCAGGTCATCGTGGTGCGCGACGGTGACGACCAGCTTGCCGCATGGCACAATTCCTGTCCGCATCGCGGGTCCGAACTGTGCCGGACGGCGGAGGAACCGGTGGGCAAGCTGATCCGCTGCCCCTATCACGCCTTTGCCTTTGCGGCCTCGGATGGGCGGTTGGTGTCGACCGCTCATGCGGTTCCGACCGATGATTTCGACCGGTCGGCGCATGGGTTGCGCCCGGTGGCGTACCAGGTCTGGAACGGGTTTCTGTTCCTGAACCTTGCCGCCGATCCCGGCGATATCTGGTCGGATGTCGGGCTGAACACGCTGGACAACTGGCCGATGGACAGTCTGGTCATGGGCCATCACTGGGAACATGATATCGGGTGCAACTGGAAAGGCTTTTGGGAAAATTACTCGGAATGCCTGCATTGCCCCGGCGTTCACCCGGAACTTTGCGATCTGGTGCCGATCTATGGCAAGGGCATCATGGCCCCGAGCGAGGCCTTGGGCTGGATGCCGGATGCAGCGCCGCCTGTCTCGAACCTGCGCGATGGGGCGGTGACCTGGAGCATGGATGGCAAGGCCTGCGGGCCGGTCTTCAAGGGTTTAAGCGAGGCGGAACTGAAGGTCGGCTTTGGTTTTGCGACGCTTTGGCCGTCGACCTATATCGTGGCGCATCTGGATTACGTGCGGGCAACGCGGATCGTGCCGATGGGGCCGGAAAAAACTCGGCTGGTTGCAGAATGGTATTTTTCGCCCGAGACACTGGCGCAACCCGCTTTTGACGCGGCAGAGGTTGCGGCTTTCGCCAAGATCGTGATCACGCAGGACGGCGACGCCGCTGCCACGAACCATCGGGGGATGCGGTCGCCTGCCTTCAAGGCGGCAAGGCTGATGCCGGAAGAATACGAAATCCACCGCTTTCACCAATGGGTGTTGGCCGAAATGGAGCAGTTGGCATGAATGACTTGTCCCCGAACACCGTGACTGTGCCGAACGACTGGGACCGCCGGGGCTTGCCGGCCTGGACCTACCACTCGCAGGCCCTTTTCGATCTGGAACGGACACATGTTTTCTTGAATCACTGGCAGGTGGCCTGCCATGTGAACGACGTGCCCCACACTGGCGACTGGCGGACCTTCGACCTGCTGGGCGAACGTGCGATGATCGTGCGGGGGCAGGATGGCGTGGTCCGGGCTTTTCACAACCTGTGTCGCCACCGGGGCGCGCGGGTGGTGGATGGCATGGCGGGCAGTTGCAAGGGCGCGCTGGTCTGCCCGTTCCACGGTTGGGTCTACAACCTTGACGGCAGTTTGCGCGGGGCCGCCCGGCCGGAAACATTTGGCGATTTCGACCGCAAAAAATTTGGGCTCAAGCCGGTTGAGATGGATATCTGGAACGGCTTTGTCTTCATCCGCTTCCTGCCCGGCCCGCAGCCTTCGGTCGCGGAGTGTCTGCAACCCTATGCCGAGGATTTCGCTGGGTTCCGATCCGAAGGCCTGCTGCCGGTCGGCAATCACGGCTATTGGGGCAAGACGCCGGTCAACTGGAAATCGGTCTGCGATGTGGACAACGAAGGCTATCATGTCGCCTTGGCCCATCCTTCGCTGCAAGAGCTTTACGGTCGCACCTATACCGACATTTTCCTCGAAAACGGGCTTTTCCAGTCCAAGGCAACATATGGCGACCGGCCGGGCCGGCTTTGGTCGGTGAAGAACTACGTCAAGATGTCACCCCTGCAGGAGTGGCTGCCGAAGCCCCTGCAACGGGCATGGAACTACTATGGGATGTTCCCGAACACTGTTTTCATCTTCACCCCGGAATCCGTTCAGTTCTATGCGGAAATTCCGATTTCGGTGAACGAGACCTGGATGTCCTTCAACGGTTACCGCCAGCCAGACGAGACCCGCCAGACCCGCGCGGCGCGCTATCTGGCTGCGCGCATCGACCGGCACACCTCGGCCGAAGATCAGCAGTTGACGATCTGGTCGAACGAGTCGATGAAGTCGACCGCCTTTGACGATTTCCACCTGTCCGATCTGGAATTCGGCGTGCGCCAGCACCACGACAAGATGCGCCGCCTTTTGCCGGTGATGAGGCTGGCAGAGGGCCCGCCCGAAGATCAAATCGCGGCGCTGAATGCAGAATTGTCTTGTCAGACATTGGACGGCGTCTAAGCTGACTGAAGAATCAATCACAAAAACCGGGGAGACTGCCATGAAACTGAACCGCCGCCAGGCGCTTATTGGTGCCACCGCCACGCTTGCCACTCCTTGGGTCCGCCCGTCCTGGGCACAGGGTGGCGTGGTCAACGTCTACAACTGGTCGGATTACATCGGCGAGACGACGCTGGCCGATTTCACGTCTGAGACCGGGATCGAAGTGGTCTACGACCTTTATGCCAGCGCCGAGGAGATGCAGGCCAAACTGCTGGCGGGTTCCACCGGCTATGACGTGGTGCTGCATTCCGGGCAGGGTATGCCCCGGTCAGTCACGGCGGGGGTGCTGCAGAAAATCAACAAGGCAAAGCTGACCGGTCTGGCCAATCTTGACCCCGAACTGATGAAGGTCGTTCAGGGCTATGACCCCGGCAACGAGTATACCGTGCCCTACATGTGGGGATCGGTCGGGATCACCTACAACCTTGACATGGTCAAGGAACGCCTGCCGAACGCGGACCTCAACTCGCTTGATGCGCTGATGAAGCCGGAAAACATTGCACTTCTGGCCGATTGCGGCATCTCGTTCTTGGACAGCCCGAACGACATCGGCTTCATGATTCTAAGCTATCTTGGCGTCGACCCGAACAAGGCGGGCCCGGCGGAATGGCAGATGCTGATCGATGCGATGAAGCCGATCCGCGAACACATCATGACCTTCGACAATGCGAACTACCTGACAACGCTTCCCAATCTCGAACAGTGCGTGGCCAACACCTGGTCGGGCGACTATGGCGTGGCCAAGGCGCGCGCCGCCGAAGCCGGGATCGACCTTAACCTTGGCTATTTCATCCCGGAGACCGGCGCCCCGGCCTGGTTCGACCTTTGGGCAATGCCGGTCGATGCGCAGAACGTCGACAACGCGCATGTCTTCCTGAACTACATGCTGCGCCCCGAGGTGATCGCGGCCTGCACCAACTTTTACCGGTTATGCCAGCCTGAACACCGCCGCCCGCGAATTTGTTGACCCAGCCATTCTGGCGGACCCGGCGGTCTATCCGGATGCAGCGGCGATGGCCCGGCTTTACACGCCGATCCCGCAGACGATCGAGCAAGAGGCCGACATGAACCGGGCCTGGATCGAGATCAAGACAGGCGGCTGACATAATGACCACGCCAGATGCGGCGGCCTTTCTGCGGATCGAAGGCGTTTCGAAGACCTTTGGCCATTTTCAGGCCGTCAAGGATGTCAACCTGACCGTCGGGAAGGGGGAAATCTTCTCGCTTCTCGGCGGGTCGGGCTGCGGCAAGACCACGCTTTTGCGGATGCTGGCGGGGTTTGAAGAACCGACCTCGGGTCGCATCTTCCTTGACGGGCGCGACATGGCCGGGGTTCCGCCGTGGGAGCGTCCGGTCCACATGATGTTCCAGTCCTATGCGATCTTTCCGCATATGACGGTCGAGGCGAATGTCGGCTACGGGCTGAAGCACGAAAAGTCATGGACCAAGGCCCAGCGTGCCGCCCGGGTGGCCGAAATGCTGGACCTTGTTCAACTGACCCAATTTGCCAAGCGAAAGCCGCACCAGATTTCCGGCGGCCAGCGTCAGAGGGTGGCACTGGCTCGGGCGCTGGCGCGGCAGCCGAAACTGCTGCTGCTGGACGAACCCCTAGCCGCGCTGGACAAGAAGCTGCGCGAACATACCCAGTTCGAGCTGATGAGCATCCAGGAACGCACCGGGGTCACCTTCATCGTCGTCACGCACGATCAGGAAGAGGCGATGACCCTGTCGGACCGCGTTGCCGTGATGGACAAGGGCGAGGTCAAGCAGATCGGCAGCCCGACCGAGATCTACGAATTCCCGGCCAGCAAGTTCGTCGCCGGCTTCATCGGGTCAGTCAACAGCTTTGACGCGACGGTGACCGGGCGCGAGAAGCCGCATCTGCGCCTCAAGGTCCCCGCCTTGGGCATCGAGGTTACGGCCCGCGATGTGCCGGGCGTGGTGGAGGGTCAGAAGGTGACGCTGGCCGTCCGGCCGGAAAAGATCCGCCTGTCCAAGGACCGGCCCGAAGGTGGAAATGCTGTGCAGGGCCATGTCAAGGATCTAGCCTATTTTGGCAAGGACAGCCTGTACCGGATCCGGCTTGGCGACACGCTGATCCAGGCCCATGCGGTCAACGCCCGGCGCGGGGATGAGGGCAGCCGCGTCGCCGACTGGGATGACGCGGTCTGGCTGGCGTTTGATCCGGCCTCGGCCATCGTGCTGGTGGAATAGGCCATGTCCGAAGGCCGCTTTGCACGCTGGTTCGATGCCCGGGGCTGGCCCCTGCTGCTGATCGGCGCGCCCTATCTTTGGCTGGTGGTGCTGTTCCTGCTGCCGTTCCTGATCGTCGTCGGGATGAGCGTGGCCACCAACACCGCCACCGCGCCGCCGTTTTCGTTTGGTGGAGAGCATCCGTGGATCAACTGGGACCCCTTCACCCGGGTCGTCACCGACGGGCTTTACCTGCGGGCGTTCCTAACTTCGATCCTGAACGCGTTCGTGGCGATGATCTTCTGCCTCTTGATCGGTTATCCGATGGCGCTGGGTCTGACGCGGGTGTCGAAAAGCTGGCGCAATATCTTGCTGATGCTGGTGATCCTGCCATTCTGGACCTCGTTCCTGTTGCGGGTCTATGCCTGGATGGGGCTGATGGGCAAGAATTCCTGGTTCAACGGGATGTTGACCGATGCCTGGAATTTTCTGGTGCCGCTGGACTGGGCGGTAAAGTCGATCCCGATGATGCACACGAATTTCGCCGTCGTGCTGGTCATGGTCTACACCTATCTGCCGTTCATGATCCTGCCGCTTTACGCCAGTCTTGAACGGCTGGACCCCAATCTGGACGAGGCCGCGATGGACCTTGGCAGCCGTCCTTACCGGGTGTTTCTGGACGTGACCTTGCCGCAATCGGTGCCGGGAATGGTTGCAGGCGGCATGCTGGTCTTCATCCCAGCGGCGGGGGAACTGGTGATCCCGACGCTGGTCGGCAATGCCTCGCAACCGATGATCGGCAAGATCATTCAAGATGAATTCGGCCAGGCGCGTGACTGGCCGATGGCCTCGGCGGTGGCGGTGGCGCTGTTGATCCTGATGGTGGTCCCGACGATGATCTACAGCCATTATCAGGCCAAGGCGGAGGGGTCGAAATGAAGCGAAGCCCCACGTTCCTGATCACCGTCCTGTGCTTTGGGTTTGCGTTCTTCTACGTGCCCATACTGTCGATGATCGTCTACAGCTTCAACAATTCGCGGCTGGCAACGGTCTGGGGCGGGTTTTCGACCAAGTGGTATGTGTCGCTTTTGTCCAATGACGCGGTGATCAACGCGCTGGTTCTGTCGCTGAAAATCGCGCTGATTTCGGCGACCTTTGCCACGATCCTTGGCACGATGGCCGGGATCACGCTCGCCCGGTTCACCAAATTCCGCGGCCGCACCCTGTTTTCCGGGTTGGTCGTCGCCCCGCTGATCATGCCCGAGGTGATCACCGGCATCTCGATGCTGATTTTCTTCATCCTGATGGCCGACTGGATCGGCTGGCCGGGGCAACGGGGGTTTACCACCATCACGCTGGCCCATATCACCTTTTCCATGGTCTTCGTGACCACGATCATCAACGCCCGCATGGTGCAATCAGACCGCGCCATCGAAGAGGCGGCGATGGACCTTGGCTCGCGCCCCTGGCAAGTGATGTTCGATGTGACCCTGCCGGTGATCTCGCCTGCGATCGTGTCGGGCTGGCTGTTGGCCTTTACCATCAGCCTTGACGATGTGGTCATCTCGGCCTTTACCACCGGGCCGGGGTCGACGACGCTGCCGCTTCTGATCTGGTCAAAGGTCAAGCTGGGGGTGACACCCGACATCAACGCCTTAGCGACGCTTATGGTGCTGACGGTCGGGGTCGGGGTCATTGCCGCCGGGGTGATCCTGAACCGGGCCGAAAAGCGGCGGCTGGCCGATGAACGCCTGGCGTTCCGCAGCAATGACTGACGAACGCGACTTGATCGACGCGCCGCTGGGTCAGGCTGGGTCTGGCCGCGTGCGGTATGGCGCTGCGATGGCCTTGTGGCGTGAAGGCCGGATCAGCCCCGAGGTGCTGGAGGTCTACCGCGTCACCGCCGCCCATGACGGCCGCGACCCGCTGCAGGTTCTGGCCGAGCGTGGCCTGCCTGCGCCTCCCGTCCACAAGACCCCACCGATCCTTGCGCTTTACGCCGCCGCCCGCGACTATCTGCTGGCGCTTGATCATCCCGGAGCGGCCGAGGTGCGGGCCGGACTGCCCGCCGATCCCGGGCCAGAGCGCGCGGTGACCCCGCACCCGAATGGAGTGGTCGACCGCTGGCTGAACCCGGCGCTGCAAGGGCTGTCGGGCACGCATCCGGTGCTGGCCAGGGCGATTGCCAAAGCTGCAGGCGCGCTGGACTGGGTCACCTATGACGCCTATCCGCTGGATCTGATCGGCAAGGATTTTGCCGCTGGCCACGCTTTTGCCTCGCTGATCGGCGGCGATGCGCCCTTTGCGGCGCACGACTTCGATATGGGCCTGTTCCTGATCGCCCCCGGCACGCTGTACCGCGACCACGCCCATGCCTCGCCTGAGCTTTACGCCCCCCTGACAGGTCCGCATGGCTGGCGGTTCGGGGTCGGGCGGCCGTTGATGGCAAAGCCCGCCCATGCGCCGGTCTGGAACCCACCACATCAGCCGCATCTTACCAAGGTCGGGCCGGTGCCGTTTCTGGCGCTGTTCGTCTGGACCCGGGATGTTGACGACCCGGCCTTGGTGATCCCGTCGGATGACTGGGCCAAGCTGGAGGCTGCAAATGTCTGAAACGCTGATCCACAACGCCCGTATCCGCACGATGGACCCGACCTTTCCGCTGGCGGAATGGTTGCTGATGCGGGATGGCAAGATCGCGGCGCTGGGGTCTGGTCCCCCGCCGAATGCCGCGCGCCGGATTGATGCGGGCGGGCGGCTGGTGCTGCCGGGGTTTCAGGACTCGCATATCCACTTGCTGTCCGGCGGCATTGATCTGGCGACGGCGGCCTATCTTTACGACGTGACCGGCGAGGACGACCTGATCGCCACCCTGCGCGCCCATGCGTCTGACAAGGCCGATCTGCCAGTCGTGCTGGGCTCGGGCTGGCAGGCGGGAGTGTTTGGCGACCACAACCTGACGGCCGCCGTCCTTGACCGGGTGGTCAGAGATCGGCCGCTGGTGATCTATGACAGCTCGTTTCACAACGCCTGCCTGAATTCCTGCGCGCTGGAGATGGCGGGGGTGCAAGGCATGGCCGACCCGCCGAATGGCCATGTCGTTCGTGATGCGGCGGGCAGGGCCACGGGGATGCTGCATGAAGAGGTGATCTCGGTCGTGGTTGCCCGTCTGCCGCCGCTGACCGATGACCACTGGATGCAGGGCCTGCTGGCCGGGCAAGCCCACGCCAATCGCCACGGGATCACCGGTGTCCTTGACGCCTGCATTCGCACGCGTGAGGCCCGGACCTATGCGCGCGGGCTGGCGACCGGTGCGCTGACCTTGCGGGTGGCAGGCACCGCGCTGGTGACCGAGGCGGACACGCCGGAAACTGCCGTGGCGCGCCTGTCGGCGCTGCGGGCAGCCCACCCGGGGCCGGATTTCCATGTGCATTCGGCCAAGTTCTTCATGGACGGGGTCTATGAAAACCGCACGGCGGCGAACCTTGCGCCATATGCCGACACCCCCGGCGGCAATGCGCCCTGCATGTTCGGGTTGGAGGAAACCAAAGCCCTGATGACCGCGCTGGATGCCGCGCGCTTTGCGATCCATGTGCATGTGATTGGCGATGCAGCCGCCCGCCGCGCCATCGAGGGGCTGGAAGCCGCCCGCGCCGCGAATGGCCCCTGGCCCGCGCAGCATCAACTGGCACATCTGCAACTGATGGACCCTGCGGACTACAGCCGCCTGCAGGGGCTGGCGACAGCCAATATTCAGCCGCTTTGGGCAAGGGTTGAGCCGCCCTACTCCGACCCGTCCCTTGCGATGATCGGCAAGGGCCGTTGGCCCGATACTTATGCTTTCCGCAAAATGCTGGACGCAGGGGCTGACTGGTGCTTGTCTTCGGACTGGGCGGTATCAACGCTGAACCCGTTCGAGATCATCGAAACCGCGATCACCAGGGCTAAGCGCGCGGATGACGACCCGCAGGCGCCGTTCTTTGCCGATCAGGCTCTGACAATCGAGGAATGCGTCCAGGGCTATACGGTGAATGCCGCCCGGGCCTGCTGGCGCGAGACCTATACCGGCATGCTGCGGGTTGGCTATTCGGCCGATGCCATCGTGCTGGACCGCGACATCTTTGCGATCCCGGCGGTGGAAATATCCAAGACCGGGGTCCTTCTGACCCTGTTCAAGGGCCACGAAGTCTGGCGCGATCCGGCGTTTGAATAGAAAAAGCTCCCCGTGCCAATGGCACGGGGGGCATCCAAATGTCGAGCGTGATTACTGCTTCTGCGCGTTGTATTCGGCAAGGCCGGTGGCAAGAATGTCATACCACTCGCCAGATTCCCGCATCTCGGTGATGCCGGCGTTGAGCATGGCAAGATAGCTACGGCCGCGCGGGTTCGCCTTGGACGTCAGGAAGTGGTAGCTGATGAAGGTCGCAAGCGCGGGGTTCACCACGACCTTGTCGGTCGCACCCAGTTCCTCGAAGTTCGACGTCGAGGTTTCGGCCTCGATTGAATAAAGATCGACTTCGCCTTTCAGCAGCATTTCTGCACATTCCAGAGTGCTTTTGGGGTGGACATAGCTGACCAGCGGCGAAACCAGGCCCTGAACCTCCAGGTCGCTGATTGGCCAGGCTTCGGGCCGGCAGATGATGGCACCGGCGTAGTCGGTGAATTCGCGCGCTTCGGCATATTTGCCATCGACCAGAGTGTTGAACGCATAGGCGGTCTCATAGATCGGCAGCGAAAAGTCGAACTCGGTGCACATCCTGACTGAAAATTCGCCAAGCACGTCAAGCTTGGTGCAGTCGGGCGATTCCCACGCAATGGAGACGTCAAATGCGCTGGACGGCAGCAGCACGTCGATGTGCGCCATCCAGTCGTTCACATAAGAGATCCGGTAGTCACGGTCGTTTCCACCGCGCTGCATGGCGGTGGTGGCCATACGAACGAAAATGCCGCCGCCGGTCAGCGATTCATCGGTAAAGGGCATCCAGTCGTTCGAGGTCACGAACTTGAGCGGTGGTTTATAGGCGTTGTCTTCGGACCGGTTCGCGTCCTGCTTTTCGGTTTCGGCGACGATGACCGCGCTCAGGTCCTGATCGGCAGTCAGGCGACCATCTTCGCAGGGTAGCACCAGTTGCAGGCCCACCGGCAGGCTGTTCGGGTTTGCGGCCAGCGCATCACGGTTCGCGTTGAAGATCATCTGATAGTCGTAGGACCCATAGGCTGCCTGCGCGATCGAGCCAAGCGAGTCACCGTCCTGGACCGTATAGGTGGTGCATGCCTCTTGTGCCGAGGCTGCAAGCGGAAGCGACACGACGGCGGCTGCAACGACGGTCAGCCACTGCGAATTCGGGGTCTTATGCATTGGCCTCATTCCTCCTGAGTTCTGATGGACCTGAAGATTTCCTGACAATTTCTGGAAATCCCGATTCTGTTATCGATCTAAAGTTGACCAGGTGGCACGAATAAGGCGACACCGTGGTTGTTGTTGACTGGACGCACTCATCCCTGGGTGGAAAGTAGCAAGCTTGCCGTCGCGTCTGGCAAAATTCGCGACTGTATCCCTCAATTCAACGGGCCCCGCGGTGATAAATTCGGGGCCCATTTCATTTGCTTCAGTGGCTGGATCCGACTTACTGATTCAGCGCGTTGTATTCGGCAAGGCTGGACGCGACGATGTCATACCATTCCCCGGATTCCCGCATCTCGGTAAGGCCGCGGTTGATCATCGCCAGATAGACGCGACCGCGCGGGTTGCTCTTCGAGACGATGAAGTGGAACGTCGGGAATTGCACCAGATAGGGGTTGATCGCGATGCGGTCTGATACCCCAAGTTCGGCAAACAGCTTCAGCGCAGTTTCGGTGCCGTCAACGTAAAGGTCAACCTCGCCATCGGCCAGCGCCTGCGCGCAGTCGGCAAGGGTTGGCAACTCGACAAGGGTGATGAACGGGTCGACCAGACCTTCGACTTCCAGCATCTCGCGTTCCCAGTCGGTCGGTCGGCAGATCCGCGCGCCTTCCAGATCCGCAAAATTCGGGACGTTGGCATACTTGTTGTCGTTCAGCGTGATGTACGAAAAGGCCATTTCATAGACCGGCAGCGAACGGTCGAACTCGGTGCAGCGGCGCGTCGAGAATTCGCCCAGAAGGTCAAGTTTCGTGCAGTCCGGCATCATCCAGGCAGACGAAATATCCATCGCGCCGGATGGCAGCAGAACGTCAAGGTGCGAACCCCAGTCGTCGATCCAGGACAGCGTCGCCTCACGGTCGTTGCCGGCCCGCTGCAGCGCGGTCATCGCCAGACGGTTCATGATGCCGCCACCTTCCATCGTCGAGTCGGTGAAGGGCGGCCAGTCGTTCGCACTCACGAATTTCAGCGGCGGTTCGTAAAGCGGGTTCTTCTTCTTCTTTGTTTCCTGCTTGTCGGATTCAGCGGCGATGATGGCCGTCAACTCGGAGTCTGCGGTCAGACGGCCGTCGTCGCAAGGCAGGATCAGCTGCAAACCTGCCGGAAGTGCGTCCGGGTTCGCGGCCAGCGCATCGCGGTTGGCGTTGAAGATGTTCTGATAGTCAAAGGTGCCATACGCGGCTTGGGCGATCGAACCCAGAGTATCACCGTCTTGCACGTTGTAGGTCGTGCAGGCCTCCTGTGCGGCGGCGACGAAGGGCATCGCTCCAATGGCCGCGGCCAGCAAGGTTGCCCTAAAGGCGTTTGGTGCAGTTTCCATGCGGTTCATGTCCTTCTGACCTCTTTAGCATACAGGAAGAGTAAGCAAGATTTCGAAACAATATGCCTCGTATGGTAAAGAAGACGCTGGGACGTGGCACCATTAAGGCAAATCGGTGGTTTAACTGGCGCAAAAGGTGCCACAACCAAAAAGAGAGTGCTTCAGGCATTGTCTTGCCCGCTGGTATCAAAATCCAGCTCAACAAATCTTCCTGACAGTAAAGGCTCCCTAGGATTGACGGGAAAGCGACTCTTCTATTGGCCGCACGGAAACTAGACGGCCCCGTGCGATCTGCTAGGGGGCCGAACCTTTGCGGAATGTCACGAAACGCTACTGGTTTGTCTGATTGTACTCTGCAAGTCCGGTGGCGACGATATCGTACCACTCGCCGGATTCGCGCATTTCGGTCAGACCCTCGTTAAGCATCGCGATGTAGATGCGCGCACGGGGATTGGTTCTTGACGAGATGAAGTGAAAGGTCAGGAAGTTCACCAACGTCGGATTTATGCTGACCTGGTCGATCACGCCAAGTTCGCGAAACGCCTCGTTCGCACTTTCCAGTTCGATGGAAAGCACATCCACTTCTCCGGCAACAAGCGCCTCGGCGCAATCTTTCGGGGTTGCCAGACGCACATGGGTCACGAAGGGCTCGATCAGACCGGCCTGCTCAAGCGGAAACATGCTCCACCCTTCCGGTTTGCAGATCCGCGCCCCTGCAAGGTCCTGATAGGTTGAGGCGTTCACGTACTTGCTGTCATTCAGCGTCGAGATCGTGTCCGCCACCTCATAGACTGGCAGGCTGGCGATGAAATCGGTGCAGCGCCGTTTGCCTTCGTCACCAAGAAGATCAAGTTTGGTGCAGTCCGGCACGCTCCACGCGATGGAGACGTCAAAGGCACCAGAGGGAAGCAGCACATCGGTATGCGCACCCCAATCGTCCACCCATTCGACGGTGCCTCCGCGATTGTTCCCGCCGCGTTGCAACGCCGTGGTCGCGATCCGCACCAGAATTCCGCCTCCCGTCAGGCTTTCGTCGGCAAACGGCTTCCAGCCGTTACCAGACACGAAACGCAACGGTGGCTGCAACGCGTTTACCGGAGCAGCGGTTTCCGACTGTCTGGCGTCTTCGGCCGCGATAACAGCGCTAAGTTCGCTTTCAGCGGTCAGACGGCCGTCGTCGCACGGAAGGATCAACTGCAGTCCGGCCGGAAGCGTGTTCGGATTTGCGGCCAGCGCATCCCGGTTGGCGTTGAAGATCATCTGATAGTCGAAAGAGCCGTAGGCGGCCTCGGCTATCGAACTGAGACTGTCCCCGGGCTGCACTGTATAGGTGGCGCAGGCTTCCTGAGCCATTGCCGCAACAGGCAGGGAAAGAAGAGCCGCCGTAAGGGCCGCCGACCAGTAGTGACGCTTTCCAGTCATAATCTGTGCCATGTCTTTCTAAAATCGGTTGCGATTATTGCCGCTCGAGTGCGGTCGACACGATGTCCCACCATTCGCCGGACTGGTTCATTTCCATCGCACCCTCGTCCAGCATCTTGAGCATGGAAACCGCTCTCGCGTTCGACTTGTGCGCAATGACATGCAGGCTGAGAACGCGAGTCAGGAAGGGGTTCTGCACAAACTGGCCGGTCATGCCCATCCGCTTCAGCGTCGCGTCACCAACTGCGGTGTCGATCGACACCAGATCAACCTCGCCAGCTGCAAGTTCGGCAAAGCAGTCGCTCGCCTCAAGCGGACGTGACAGCATGATCTTTTCCATCGTGAGACCTTCGGCGTCCAGAACCCCAGTGGTCAGACCTTCGGGACGGCAGATCCGTTTGCCTTCAAATTCGACGTAGTTTGACACCTGCAAAAGATCACTGTTTGCGGCGGCAAAATAGCCTTCGACAATTTCATAATAGGGTGCCGAGAAAGCAAAGTTGTCGCAGCGCGACTGGTCACCCGCTGACAGCATGCTGGTCCCTTCACAGTCCGGGCGCACCCAAGGAAAGCTAAGATCGTAGGCTTGCATTGGCAGAAGGGCGTCGATGTGGGCCTGCCAGTCATTGATGAAAGTCATGGTATAGGGCTGATCAGGATCAGCCCGGAAGACTGCCATTTCAACAATTTGAGTGAACATGCCGCCACCGGGCAGCATTTCATCGGCAAAAGGCAGATAACCGTTGCCAGTAACGATCCGAAGCGGAACGTCCGCCCCTTCCGACGCCGCGGCCGGAGCGGGCTCTTCCGCAACTGCGGCGACTTCTACCTCGGGTTCGACGACCGGCTCGGGTTCGGGTTCCGGTGCCACTTCGGCGACAGCGACTTCCTCTGGTGCGGGTTCGACGACCGGTTCGGGTTCGGGTTCCGGAGCCACTTCTGCGACGGCGACTTCCTCCGGTGCGGGTTCGACGACCGGTTCGGGTTCGGGTTCCGGAGCCACTTCTGCGACGGCGACTTCTTCCGGTGCGGGTTCGACGACCGGTTCGGGTTCGGGTTCCGGAGCCACTTCGGCAACGGCGACTTCTTCCGGTGCGGGTTCCGCCTCAACAGTGCCGTCAGCGCCTTCGACTGGAATTTCGGGCAGGATTTCGAGGGGTTGCTTGGCGGGATCAATGACCGCTGCTTCCAGCGGAATGCTGGCTGGGTCGACAACGGCGGTTTCAGGTTCAGCTTCGGCAAGCGGAACAGACGCCGCCTTGTCGCATGGAATTGACAGAACTGCACCAGTCAGGATCAGATCGGCTTTGGACCCGATAACTTCGCGGTTCGCGTCAAATATCTCACGGTAAAGGTCGGCGTCGCCGAAAGCGTTTCTAGCTATGCTGCGCAAGTTATCGCCTGCGACGACGGTGTAGCTGGAGCATGCTGTCTGTGCGCTTGCTGCGCCACTGATCAGGACCGCCGTTGTGCAGCCGATGTAAAGAGACTTGGCCGACGTCTTCATCCCAGTTTTCCTTTATTCAAGCGGCTGCCGCGCTGTTCATCGTAAGGGCCCATAACTTGCCCCGCGTTTGGTATGCCTTCAATCTTGATCCAACCAAGATCAGACTTGGGCAAGATCTGGACCCAAAGCATTTATCCGCCCGAGTGGCGCGACGCGCTGCAGAACATCAATGAGATGGACCACAGGATTTTGCCTGGCCCGGTTCACGCCATTAACCAAAATTGTAACAGTTGAGTGCGCCACTTTGTGTTCAATGTCGGGTCTGGTTGATTTCTGACGTATCGTTCTGCGCAATTGCAGCGCCTCACGGAGTTGTTTCGACGGCAAGCTGCATCCCGGCAGTAATCACCTTGTTGTCCCGGATCACCGAAAACTGGGTCACGCCTATGCCGGCTTCGACAAGCGCCGCCATTACCGTTTCCAGGCTGTCCGGACCGTCAAGTGCCGTGCCTGTCGTCTTGTCGCGGAACAGCACGTCGCCCTGACGCAGTTCTGTCACCTCGGGCCGGGTGATGCCGGACACAAGGGCCTGCCATGTGCCTTCAGGCGTAACGCCAACCTCAAGGTTTACCCCGTTTGCAAGGCTGACCAACCGCGTCATGTCCACCGTCAAAAGCCCGGTCTGGCGTTCCAAAGAGGATCCGGCGTATTCCACCACGACGCGCGCCTTGCCGTCGGGGTCGACTTTTGCCGCGTTCAGCACTGAGGTCGTGAATGTGCCACTCTGCTGCACGTCGGTGCCGTTCACTGCGAAAAGCAGCAGCCCTGGCGCCAGCCAGTTGCCAGAGATTGCGATGTCCGTCGTCGGCAGCAGGCGCGATACAATCGCCACCTTTTCGCCGCCGATGATCCGGTTTTCCTCCATGAACGGTATTTCTGCATCCCAGGCAGCAAAGCCGACCTGGTTCGCGAGAATCTTGCCGACCGGAGGTGCAAGCGTGCTGACGGCTTCGGGCTCAACCGCAGCGACTGCCTCGACTGCCGGCTCAGGCTCGGCCACCGGTTCCGGCGTCGCCACGATCGCGGTTTCGGTCGCCGTCACTTCGGGTTCAGCTTCGGGTTCGGGTTCTACAATCGGTTCAGGCGTCGTTGCGGTCTCGACTGCTGCCGGGGCCGGGTCGGCTGACGCGACTTCGACTGCGGCCGGGGCAGCCTCGGCCACGTCGGCTACGCCAGAACTTGCTTCGGTAACATCAGCCACTTCGGTGGCATCTTCGCCACCCATAAACATGTAGACGCCACCGACAACGACAAGTGCGAAAGCAACGCCCAGGACCACTTGCAGATTTCCGCCTTTTTTCGGCGGCAAGGTGGTGGCCTTGCCTGCGTTAAGTCCGGCGAAATCCGGCGGGTTTCCAAACATATGGGCCGGAGCAAGATCCCTTTGATCCGGTTCTGAATCGTGCGACGTATCATCGTCCACATAAAGTTCTGCGTCCGGCTCGCGGGCAACCACAGGCATCACTTCCTGTGCCGGCGCACCACGCGGAGCGGCTGCTTGCAGAGCGCTTCCGTTGGCAACTGAATCAACCACCATCGCCCGGACCGCGCTTTGAACGCTTTCCCCGG
>CAIXBE010000324.1 GCA_903917595.1 uncultured Rhodobacterales bacterium | reverse complement strand
CGCGGTAGGCGAAACGGTCGGCTACAGCGCCACCTGGACCGCCCGCCGCCCGGCGGGCGTGGCCACGGTCGCGGGCGGCGATGCCGCTGGCCTGCCCCGCAGCCTGTCAAATCAGGCCCGGCTGTGGGACGGCGACCAGCCCTGCCCGCTGATCGGCCGGGTGTCGATGGATCTGATCACCGTCGATATCACCGACCTGCCCGAACTGCCCCGCACGCTGGACATCCTCGGGCCGCATCAGACCGTCGACGCCCTTGCCGTCGCCGCCGACACCATCGGATATGAAATCCTGACCGGCCTTGGCCCCCGCTATACCCGCCGCTACATCGGACAACCGGCATGATCGCACACCCCCTCGCCAGCCTCCTTGCCAACCTTGGCCGCCCGGTCCTGCAGGCACTTGCCGCCCTTGGCCGGGTCACCCTTTTCGCCGGGGCGATCCTTGGCCATATCCTCCGCCCGCCCTTCTACCTGCGCGAGCTTGGCACCTCGCTCTTGCAGATCGGCTGGTTCTCTCTCCCTGTCGTCGGCCTGACCGCGATCTTCACCGGCGGCGCACTTGCCTTGCAGATCTACGCCGGCGGCTCCCGCTTCAACGCCGAAGCGGTGGTCCCCTCGATCGTCGCCATCGGCATGGCCCGCGAACTTGGCCCCGTCTTGGGTGGCCTGATGGTCGCCGCCCGGGTGGCAAGCTCCATCGCCGCCGAGATCGGCACGATGAAGGTCACCGAACAGATCGACGCTTTGGTCACCCTGTCCACCAACCCACTGAAATACCTGGCCGTTCCCCGCGTCGTCGCCGCCACTCTGGCAATGCCGGTGCTGGTCGCCACCGGCGACGCCATCGGCATCATGGGCGGCTGGCTGGTCGGCATCACCCGGCTGGACTTCAACTCGGCCACCTACCTGAAAAACACCGTCGATTTTCTGGAGCCTTGGGACATCGGGTCGGGCCTGGTGAAAGGCGCGGTCTTCGGCTTCATCGTGGCACTGATGGGCTGCTACCACGGCATGAACTCGGCCCGGGGCGCGCAGGGCGTCGGTGCTGCCACCAAATCCGCCGTGGTGTCCGCCAGCGTCCTGATCCTCGCCGCGAACTACATCCTGACCGAGGTGTTCTTTACCTCATGATCACGCTCACCGACGTCCATAAAGCTTTCGGCCCGAACAAGGTGCTGCAGGGGGTTACCCTGACGATCCCCTCCGGCACGTCGATGGTGATCATCGGGGGTTCAGGCACCGGCAAGTCGGTGCTGTTGAAGTCCGTCCTCGGCCTCGTGCGCCCCGACAAGGGCACCATCACGCTGGACGAGGTGGACGTGACCAGAACCGACCGCGACGCGTTCCTGGCTCGCTTTGGCATGCTGTTTCAAGGCGGCGCACTTTTTGATTCGCTCCGCGTCTGGGAAAACGTCGCTTTCCGCCTGATGCGCGGCCCAAAAGCCCTGCCGAAACCGCAGGCCCGCGACGCAGCCATCGAAAAACTCCGCCGCGTCGGCCTCAAACCCGACACCGCCGACCTGTTCCCGGCCGAACTTTCCGGCGGCATGCAAAAGCGCGTCGGCCTCGCCCGCGCCATCGCGGCCGAACCCGAGATCATCTTCTTCGACGAACCCACCACCGGCCTTGATCCGATCATGGCCGGCGTCATCAACGACCTCATCCGCGAGATCGTGACCGAAATGGGCGCGACCGCGATGACCATCACCCACGACATGTCCTCGGTCCGCGCCATCGCCGACACTGTGGCCATGCTGCACGGCGGCGTCATCCGCTGGACCGGCCCGGTCGGCGAAATGGACGCCACGCCAGACCCTTACGTCCAGCAGTTCATCCACGGTCGCGCCGATGGCCCGATTGAGAGTGTGCGATGATCCTATACCGACCGACGGGCCGCAAAGAGCTTGAGCTGATTGAAAGCAGTGCCTGGCGACGCTGGCCGCCGCGATTGCCGGATCAGCCGATCTTCTATCCGGTCACAACCTTTGCCTACGCGGAGAAGATTGCACGCGACTGGAACTCGATCCTGCCCGCACCGAACAACGAAGGTTTCGTGACCCGTTTCGAAATCAATGCAGAAACGGCGGCCAGATACCCGGTTCAACAGGCTGGTGGCCGAGCACATGAAGAGCTTTGGGTTCCGGCAGAGGAACTTGAGCGGTTCAATGATGGGATTGCAGGCGAAATCAAGGTTGTGGCGCGCTATCAGGACAGCAAGTTGATAGAGAGGGACGGGTCGGAATGACCACACGAGTGCTTCCGTTCGCCAACCTCGCCCTTCTCATCCTTTTCCCCATCGCCTGGTTCGCGCCGCTCCTCCGCGCCGCCCTCTTGCCGATCTTCGGGATGGACGAGGTCAGCGTCATCACCGGCCTGCAAAGCTTGTGGGACTCCGATGCGGCCCTCGCTCTGCTGGTCACCTTCCTTGCGATCTTTGCACCCTACGCCAAGACCATTGGCCTCGCGCTCTTGCACTGGAACCTCCTCAGCCCGAAGACCAAGCCGGTGCTGGATATCCTTGGCAAACTGGCGATGGCCGATGTCTTCCTGATCGCGCTTTACATCGTCATCGTCAAAGGCGCAGGCATGGTCACGATCGAGACCGCCTGGGGCCTGTACCTCTTCTCCGGCTGCATCGTCGCCTCGATCCTGATCTCGTGGACATCGAAACCCGCCGCCTTTCAGCCCTGACGGGTTCATCGCTAAGATCCCGCCCCAGCAACGACCGCCGTCAGGCTTGATGAGCGGCCCCATTCCGGGCACTAAAGCGGCATGAGCAAAGCCTCCACCACCTTCACCTGTTCGGCCTGCGGTGCCGTGCACCGCAAATGGGCCGGAAAATGCGACGCCTGCGGCGGCTGGAACACCATCGTCGAAGAATCCCCCCTCTCCACCGGCCCGAAATCCCTTGGCGCCAAGGGCCGGGTGATCCCGCTGACCGACCTTGCCACCGAAGAGGCCCCACCGCCCCGCGCCTCCTCCGGCATCGACGAGCTTGACCGGGTGCTGGGAGGCGGCCTCGTCCCGGCCTCCGCCATTCTGGTCGGTGGTGATCCCGGCATCGGCAAATCCACCCTTCTGTTGCAAGCCGCCGCCAGCTTTGCCCGCAAAGGGTTGAAATGCCTGTATATCTCTGGCGAAGAGGCCGCCGCTCAGGTCCGGATGCGCGCGCAGCGCCTTGGGCTGACCGATGCCACCGTCCAGCTTGGGGCGGAAACCAACCTGCGCGACATCCTGACCACGCTGGACGCCACCCGCCCGGCGCTGGCCATCATCGATTCGATCCAGACCATGTGGCTTGACAGCATCGAGGCCGCCCCCGGTTCCGTCTCTCAGGTCCGCGCCGCCGCGCATGAGCTGGTCACCTTCGCCAAACGCAAGGGGGTCGCGGTCGTGCTGGTCGGCCATGTGACCAAGGACGGCCAGATCGCCGGTCCGCGTGTCGTCGAACACATGGTCGACACCGTGCTTTACTTTGAAGGCGAGCGTGGCCACCAGTTCCGCATCCTGCGCGCGGTGAAAAACCGCTTTGGCCCGGCCGATGAAATCGGCGTCTTCGAGATGACCGGGGCGGGCCTTGCCGAAGTCGCCAACCCCTCGGCGCTCTTTCTGTCCAACCGCGACCAGCCCGCCCCCGGCTCGGCGGTGTTTTCCGGGATCGAGGGCACCCGTCCGGTCCTGACCGAGATTCAGGCCCTGGTCGCACCCTCCACCCTCGCCAGCCCGCGCCGCACCGTCGTCGGGCTGGACTCTGGCCGGGTCTCAACGATTCTCGCCGTGCTTGAGGCGCGCTGCGGCATCCCCTTTACCGGGCTGGATGTCTTCTTGAATGTCGCCGGTGGCCTGCGCGTAACCGAGCCCGCCGCCGACCTTGCCGTCGCCGGGGCGCTTTTGTCAGCGCGCGAAGACGTGGCCATACCGCCCGATATGGTGCTTTTTGGCGAAATCAGCCTGTCCGGGGCGCTTCGTCCGGCCGGTCAGACCGAAAACAGGTTGAAAGAAGCGCTGAAACTTGGTTTCTCACAAGCAACAGTGCCTTCCCACTCGAAATTCGAGGGGGCTTCTGGCATGACGGTCCGGCAGATGCCTGATCTTACGGCATTTGTAGGCGAAATGTTCGGGGCGGGCTAAGCCTCAAGGTAGATAGGAACCCGACCGATGGAAAATTTGACCGCAGTTGATGGGGGCGCGGCTCTTATCGTCATCGTCTCGGCGATCCTTGCCTTCTCAAGGGGCCTCGTGCGCGAGTTGATGGCCATTCTCGGCTGGATCGGCGCGGCGGTCGCGGCCTATTACTTCGCCCCCAGCATCCAGCCTCTGGTCAAGGAACTGCCCGTCGTCGGTGAATTCCTGTCCGAAAGCTGCGAACTTTCCGTCGTGGCCGCAGGCCTTGGCGTCTTTGTCATCGGCCTGATCGTCGCCGCCCTTTTCACCCCGCTCTTTTCCGGCGCGGTCCAGCGCTCGGCACTTGGCGGCATCGACCAGGCGCTGGGGTTCCTGTTCGGAGCCGCGCGCGGGGTCCTTCTGATTGCCATCGCCTTCATCGTCTATGACCGCGTGTTGGCCGACCAGCCGATTCCGATGATCGACAACAGTCGCACGGCCTTGGTCTTTGCCAATTTCCAGGTCCGCATCGACGAATACGTCCCGACCGATGCGCCCCAGTGGATCATCGAGCGGTATAACGAGTTGACCAATGTCTGCGCCACCGGAACCGCGCCCGCCGCCGAGACCCCGGCTCCGGTCGATCCCGTTGCACCAGCCCCGGCCCCGGCTCCCTGATCCGCAGCAAACCAAGCGATTGGGGGCGTTTCGGGGCGTGACAGCCCCGGACGGGTGCCGTAGAAAGCGCGAACCAAAGGACAGGATTCG
>CAIXBE010000323.1 GCA_903917595.1 uncultured Rhodobacterales bacterium | reverse complement strand
TAGCCGACGTTGACCGTCCAGACCCCGCCCGAGACCGCGTCAAGGTGTTCCTTGCCCTTGGCATCCCAGACCCGCATGCCCTTGCCCTCGACGATGACGCGGGGATCGACGGTCTCATACTGCTTGTGCTGCGACAGGTGGTGCCAGACATGGACGCGGTCGGCCTCGACCACCTGACCGATGTCGTTCATTCCGCTTAGGCCTTCCATGAGGCGTCCTTTCATCAAAAAACAATCCCCATCATCGGGGAACATCTGCTGACAGCTTAGGGCCAGAGCGGCCCACCCGCTATAGCCAGAACGCCGCAGAGCGCACAAAACTGCGGCATCATGCTGGGTTGTGGCCGCATGCGCGTTAGGTGACTGTGGCGACAAGTCAAAGAGCAAGGAAGCGTTCGGGTGCTGAAGGTTGACGAGGTCCGAAAGTCCTACGCCACCGCCGAAGGCCGGGTGTCGGTGCTGGGCGGGGTCAGTCTGGCGCTTGGGGCAGGGGAAAGTCTGGCGCTGACCGGCGAATCCGGCAGCGGGAAAAGCACGCTGTTGCACCTGATTGCGGGGTTGGACGCGGTGGACGGCGGTGAGATCACGGTGGCGGGACAGCCTCTGTCGGGCCTTGGCGACGCCGGGCGCGCGGGCTTGCGGCGGGGACATATCGGGCTGGTGTTCCAGCAGTTCAATCTGATCCCCTCGCTGGACGTGGCCGCGAACCTGTCGTTTCAGGCCCGCCTTGCCTGTCGACACGATCGCGACTGGACCGCGCATCTGGCCGAGGCTTTGGGGCTGACCCCGCTTTTGCAGCGCTACCCCGAGCAGTTGTCCGGCGGCCAGCAGCAGCGGGTGGCCATCGGCCGGGCCCTTGCCGCGCGACCGGCGCTGATCCTTGCGGATGAGCCGACGGGCAATCTGGACGAAGGCTCCAGCGACGCGGTGATGGGTCTGATGCTGGCGCTGGTGGCACGGGCGGGGGCCAGCCTGTTGATGGTCACCCATTCCGACCGGCTGGCGGCGCTGCTGGACCGGCGGCTGCATTTGCGGGCGGGGCGGATTCAGTCGTGATAAGGGCGGGCCTTCAGGCGCTGTGGTCGCATTGGCGGCGGCATCCGTTGCAACTGGCGATGCTGGTCCTTGGTCTGGCCGTGGCTACAGCCCTATGGACCGGCGTGCAGGCGATCAACGCCGAGGCCCGGGCCGCCTATGACCGCGCTGCCGGAGTGTTGGGGCAAGATCGGCTGGACCGGCTGGTGGCCAGTGACGGCACGCTGACGGTTGCTGACTTTGCTAGCCTGCGCCGGGCGGGCTGGCCGGTCTCGCCGCTGCTGGAGGGGCGCATCGCCCCCGGTCTGCAGGTCATCGGGGTTGAACCCCTGACCCTTCCGCGCGGGGCGGCGCTTCCCGGACTGCCGGGGCTTGGGACGGACACTCTGCCCGCGTTTCTGACTGGAACCTTGGCGCTGGCCGCCCCTGAAACCCTGGCGCGGCCCGATGTCGCCACCGCTTTGGCAGGCCTGACCGCCTCCCCTGCCCCCGATCTG
>CAIXBE010000322.1 GCA_903917595.1 uncultured Rhodobacterales bacterium | reverse complement strand
TTAGCCCTTCGGAACCACGGTGCCGACAATCGGACCCATCGGAAAGCCGCCGTCGTGGCGGTTCAACTGCGGCGCATAAAGCCGCGAGATATTGCCGTCGAAATACAGCGCATCCGACAGGCCAAGTTCATCGCGGAACAGACGGGCGAAGGCATGGAAATTCACCGCGTCGTTGGAAATCGCAAAGACCGCGCGGGTGCCGTCTTTGGTGACGCCAACCCCGTTGCGAACGTAAAGGCTGTCACTGTCGGGCAACAGTTTCGGGTGCAATTCGCCGTCGATCACCAGCATCGGGCCGGATTGTGTGGCAAAGCGGCACTCGGGGCGGGACGACTTGAAGCTGCGGCTTTCGATCACGCGAAAGCTGTCACCAATGCAGAAGACGCCGTTTGGCAACAGGCCGAAATTTCCCGGGCCGTCGCTGGTAACGATGCCCGATTGTTCGGCCCCATCCTCGACATACAGACCCACGGGGGCAAGATCGCGGTGATACATGCCGGCGTTCATCGCAAAACCAAGGGTCTTGCCTTCAGCCTCCAGTGCCGTGCTCAGGTTGCGAAAGCTGCCGTATGCCCCCTCAGGTCCAGAGTGGAACAGGCGCAGGTCTTCGCCAAGCGCGACCTCGCACAGGGTATAGGACGCGCCGTCGAACTGGGTGTCACGGCAATCGCTTGCCGCTGCCGCCATTGGGGCCAGCAGGAAGGCCAGGCCATAAAGCCGCATCATTCGTCCTCGTTCGGCGCATCCGCGTCTGGAGCTTCGATATCGCGCCGCACCACCGGGTTCGCGAACAGGCGGCGGGTTTCATCCAGCCGGTCAAAGGTCTCATCCGGGCGGAACCTCAATTCGGGGGCGTAGCGCAGGGTCATGCCCTG
This sequence comes from uncultured Rhodobacterales bacterium, assembly GCA_903917595.1. Taxonomy (GTDB): domain Bacteria; phylum Pseudomonadota; class Alphaproteobacteria; order Rhodobacterales; family Rhodobacteraceae; genus Tabrizicola; species Tabrizicola rara. The sequence continues at coordinate 753 of CAIXBE010000322.1, read as the reverse complement.
GACGACACGGTGGCGAATTTCGCCCTTGTTGCGGGCCAGGGCGGCGATGACGTCCTCGACCGGAACCGAGCCCATCAGCGGCATCACATAGACCGTGGCGACCTTGAGGTCGGCGGAAACCGAAACCTCGCCCACCGTGATCGACATGGCGTTCAGGGCGGGATCGTGGATTTCGCCCCGGTTCAGAAGATCGGCAAGGGTGCGGCGGATCAGTTCGCCGACGCGCAACTGGCGCTGCGATGGTCCCTTGGGGGCGGAGGTGCGGTTGTTCGACATGGGGCTGCGTTTAGGCTGTTTCGCGGCGGCCCGCAACGGCGGGCTTTCTTGGGCTGCGGATCGGCGCTAAGGAAAGCTGAATATGAGGTGCAGCATGAGCGACATTCCAGGGCTGGTGGTAACGGGCGCATCCGGGCGGATGGGGCAGACGCTGATCCGGCTGGTGCAGGGGTCCGACAAGCTGCGGCTGGTGGCCTGCGTCGAACGCGCGGGGCACGCGTGGATCGGTCGTGACGTCGGCGAGGCGATGGGCGGAGCGCCGGTCGGCGTTACCGTCACCGATGACCCGTTGGAGGCGTTTGCGCGCGCGCAGGCAGTGGTGGATTTCACCTCGCCCGCCGCGACGGTGGACTTTGCCGCTTTGGCCGCGCAGGCGCGGGCGGTGCATGTGATTGGCACCACGGGGCTGGAGGCGGAGCATCTGGCCAAGATCGAAGCCGCCAGCCGCCATGCCGTGATCGTCCGGGCGGGGAACAT
>CAIXBE010000321.1 GCA_903917595.1 uncultured Rhodobacterales bacterium | reverse complement strand
GCACAACTGCGGTCTATGGAACTGGCACCATCAATACCACCTTCGGCGGCACCACGACCTACAACTGCTACGTTGAAAGCCTCTCAGGCGGCGGCTCAACCGGAGTGGTCACCATCACGGCCAACCGCAAAACCTTCAACTGCAACTGTGCCTGCCGGTGCTGACCATGACGGTTTGCAGCACCACTTTGGAGCTCTGGCCGACGCGGGTCACCTTCTTTGAAACGCAGGTGGACTGGGACGTTAACCGGCGGCTTGCCGACGAAACAATCGCGGCTGTAACGGGCAATTCTACGCGCCTGTCTGCGGCCGAGCGCCGAGTGCGGGGCATTCTCGAGCGTAGTGACGCCGGCCAAGCCCTGAAATCCCATCTCTTCGCCTGCGCGCGTGCCATCCTCGGCCCTTGGGCCCAGTATCTCGACCCCGACCATTGCGAAAACCGCGCCCTCGTCATTGAGCCGGGCGGCTTCATCTCGACCCACAAGGACAGCCGCGAGGGGGACCTCACTTGCGTGCACTTCCTGACTGGCGAAGGGGTAGGGCAGCCGGTGAACTCTGTCGGCAGCCCACGCTTTGTGATCGAAGATCCATCGCGCTACTTCGACGAGGGGCGGCTGCCCTATGAGAGCCGCCATGGCTACTCGGTCAATCCGCGGCCAGGGCTCTCAGTCTTCTTCCCCTCCCACATTCCCCACAACCAGCACCCCTATGAGGGCAGCGCGCCGCATGTACAGGTCGTCGCAAACTTCCGCGTCAATCTGCCCGTGGTGATCGAAGAAAGGCTTTTTGACTGATGTGGTTTGATCTGACGCTGGAAGCGCGGGATGGCAGCCGCCATGCCGTCTGCTACAACCCGCACACCTCGGAATGTGAGGGGCTGCCGCTACCTGTTAACCCGGGAACCTTCGCGCAGGTCGCCCGGGTGGCCAAGGACAAGCCCCTGGGCAAATCTCGCGCACCCCGCATGCTGAAAATCCAGCTCGGCCTGTCGTGCAACTATGCCTGCAGCTATTGTAGCCAGGCCTTCCAGATCGCCGATGCCACGGTCTCGAAGCTGGCGGATGTTGAGCACTTCCTGACCCAACTTGACGGCTGGATCATCGATGCCCCGGAAAAGATCGAGCTCTGGGGCGGGGAGCCCTTCCTTTATTGGGCTAAGATCAAGCAGTTGGTGCCGGCGTTGGCGGCGCGGTTCCCTACGGCAGCCTTCTCGATCATTACCAACGGATCACTGCTCGACCGCGAAAAGCTCGACTTCATCGCGGCACATGACGTCGCCATCACAATTTCCCATGACGGGCCCGGGCAGCATTTGCGCGGGCCTGATCCGTTCGATGATCCTGACAAGCGGTAGTGGATTGAAGCCCTACTTGCCGAGCGCCCTGAAAGGACCGGGTTCAACGCGGTGCTGACGCGCGAGCACCACGGCCTTCGGGCGCTCAAGGCCTGGTTCAACAAGAAGGTTGGGCCTGACATCTTCGTCGGGCTTGAGGGCGTGGTGAATGTCTATGACGCCGCGACCGCCATCGGGATAGGGCGGTTCGAGCCCGCGGAGCTGAACAGCCTGACGCGGTCGATCTTCGAGGCGCTGGTCGAGGACCCGAATGCCTTCGGTCTCGGGGAGCGCATCAACGAGTTATATGCCTCCATCCAGCGTCGGCGGCCGATCGAGGCCCTCGGGCAGAAATGCGGGATGGACAGCCCGGACGCCATCGCCGTCGACCTGCGCGGGAACGTCATGACCTGTCAGAACACGGGCGCTAAGGGGGTGCACAAGATTGGGCATGTGGCAGACTTCGACGGGATCGTGCTCGACACCGCGACGCATTTTGCGTTCCGGGGGGAATGCATGGATTGCCCGGTCGTTCAGCTCTGCAAGGGGTCCTGCATGTTCCTTGAGGGGGAGTTCTTCAAGCAGAGTTG
>CAIXBE010000320.1 GCA_903917595.1 uncultured Rhodobacterales bacterium | reverse complement strand
TGCTATATGCCCCCCCGTGTTCCGGCGTAGCTCAGCGGTAGAGCAGTTGACTGTTAATCAATTGGTCGTAGGTTCGATCCCTACCGCCGGAGCCAAAAAATCTGCTACAACAAATAGTTAAGCGGGCGATGATCTCGCCCGCTTCTTTACTTTTCGAACTTGCACCGGATTTGTCACTAGCCTCCATGAGGCAGGAGTGCCCGCTGTTTCACAATGACGACGCTAGTTGGTTACCGCCTGCAAGGCGGCTAGGCTGTGCAATTGCCGATCCCCAACCCATGAATCCGTAGCATCTGGGGGACCGCTCGTCGACTTGAAGGACGGAGAGCGGTCATTCGTTCCATGGGTGGCGATGTCCACACAAATTGCGCTGAAAGCAGTCGTTCGTGACCAAGTAAGCCCGTGAAGTTCGAATGCTGGCATAGTCATCAGCAGTGCTTAACTACAGGTCGTCTGCCAATGAATATGGAATCGTCGGTTACAAGGGCGCTAAAAGGTATGGCACAGCGCTCTCTGACTGTTCACTATACCCAGTCTATGTTTGGCGGAAGATCGCCTTTAACCGTTCTGCGTCCAACGCACGGCACACCAGCCCCTCAGGCTTGACCGTGGCGACATCTCCACCCGCCACCAATGCGTTGACCACGGCTTCTTCAATGGATTGCACGGCGGCAAGGTAGAGGCTGTCCAAGAGCTCGATGTTCAGCTCCTGCTTGCTGACCAAGGCCGGAGCGAATTGCGGCATCGGGCCGGCGTTGGCGGTGGAAAAGGCCAGAAAAATATCGCCCGAGTTGTTGCCCCCCGGCGTGCCGCCGCGCCCAATGCCAATGGCGGCCCGTTTGGCCAACTGGCGCAATGCAAGGCCCGAAAGCGGCGCATCGGTGGCGACGATGACGATGATCGACCCCATCTCGCCCGAATACAGCGCGTCTTCTGGCATCAACTGGCCCACGGGTTTGCCCAATATGGTCAGCCAGGGTCGGATACCGTGGTTGGCCTGCACCAAGGCCGCCACCGTGTAACCCTGCCTGCCCAAGTCGATGCGGCGCGAAGAGGTGCCGGTGCCGCCCTTGAACTCATAGCAGATCATCCCGTTCCCGCCCCCGGTTGACCCTTCGGCCACGGGGCCCGTGCTGCGGGCGTTCAGGGCGGCGATGGCGTGGTCGGGTTCGACATGCAAGGCGTTGATGTCGTTCAAGACCCCGTCATAGGTTTCTGCCACAATGGGCATTGCCCAGGCGTGTTCGCGGCTGAAATAGTCGGCGTAGTTGTCAATCATCCAACGGGTCGCGCCCAAATGCGCAGCCCCCACGCCGTGGGTGTTGGTGATCAGGATCGGGCCCAGAAAATACCCCGCATCGTTGATCCAATGGGTGCCTGTCATCTCTCCATTGCCGTTCAGCGCATATTGCCCGGCCCAGACCGGCTGCGGCTCGGTCCCGGGGCGCGGCAAGATGGCTGTGACACCGGTGCGCATCCTTTTGGCCGGATCGGTCAGTGTGCAAAAACCGACAGCTACTCCGGGAACATCGGTGATGGCGTTCAGGGGGCCGGTCGTGCCGGGAAACGGCAGGCCAAGATCGCGGGCGCGGGGCATCATGTCATTCGGTCTTTCTGGATCGCAACCAAAGTCCAAGGGCGGCAATCACTACCGAGGCCAGGATGAGAAGGGTGGCAATGGCATTGATCTCGGGCTTTACGCCCCGACGGATCATGCCAAAGATGAACACGGGCAAGGTTGTGTCACCCGTCCCAGATACGAAATAGGTAATGACCAGATCATCCATCGAGATGACAAAGGCCAAAAGCGCGCCGCCGATGATCCCCGGTGCCAGTTGCGGCAAAAGCACCTTGCGCAACGTGGTCAGCTCGGACGCACCCAGATCCGCTGACGCCTCTTCCAATGCCGGGTCAAGCCCCGCCATGCGCGCTTGGACGATGATGAAGACGTAGGAGGTCAAAAAAGTGCAATGGCCGATGATGATCGTCAGCATCGACAGATTCATGCCAATCGTGACGAAAAAGATCAGCAACCCGATGCCCAGCACGATATCGGGCATCATCATCGGCAGCATCATGAAACCGTTGTAAAACCCCCGGCCCTTGAACTTGTACCGCGCCAACGCGATGGCGGTGGCCGTGCCGATCACCGTCGAAATGGTTGTGGTGAACAGCGCCACGGTCAGCGAATTGCGCAAGGCCGCGAGCATCAGATCAGTGCTTTCGACATAGGCCGCGCGGTTTGACACATCTGTAGTGCGGTCCGACAGGCCCAAAAGGCCAGTGTACCAGTCAAATGTAAAACTCTCCCAGATCATCATGTTGACCGGGTTCGAGTTGAAGGAATAGCCGATGATGACAAACAGCGGCGCATAGATGAACAGGAAAAAGCACAACGAAAACGCCGTCAGCGCGGCCCAGCCGATGGGATTACGCATGGCCGCCTACTTTTCTGGCACGGGTGACAGACACCACCAGCACCAATAGCACCACCGCCATGATGATCATCGACAGCGCCGACCCAAAGGGCCAGTTGCGCGAGGACAGAAATTGCTGTTCCACCAGATTGCCGATCATCAGGCCCTTTGCCCCGCCCAGCACATCGGGCACGATAAAATTGCCAACCGAGGGAATGAACACGATCACCGCGCCGCCCATGATGCCAGGCAAGGTCTGCGGCAACACGACCTTCAGAAAAGTCTGGATGCGGTTGGCGCCAAGGTCCAAGGACGCCTCGATCTGCGCGCGGTCAAGGTTATCAACGGCGGCAAACAACGGCAGGAACATGAAGGGCACCATGACATAGACCATGCCCAGAACCACTGCGGCGGGGGTGTAAAGGATTTCCAAAGGCTCAGAAATCGCGCCGATGGACAGAAGAACGGTGTTCAGCAGCCCCGAGGGTTTCAAGATCAACAGCCACGCATAAAGCCGCACGATCAGGCTGGAGAAGAACGGCAGCGTTATCAGGAACAGGAATACCAGCCGCCAGCGTTCCGGCAGACGGCTGACCCAAAAGACCACCGGGTAGCACAGGAACAGGGTGAAGATCACAGTCATCGCCGCAAAAGCCAAGGATCGCAGCAGGATTTGTAGGTAGATAGGCTCGAAGATCTCCATGACCCCGTCGGCCCAGCCGAAGATGCGGCCAAAGTTCCAGTGGTAGAAACTCCACTCAACCCCGCCGTAAAGACCGGGGCTGAGCAGCGAAAACACGGCGATGATGCACAGCGGCAAAAGGAAGAACACGCCCAGAAACAGCGT
>CAIXBE010000319.1 GCA_903917595.1 uncultured Rhodobacterales bacterium | reverse complement strand
GGCAGGACGAGTTCGAGGCGGTCTTCCTCGCCGGTGACCGAGTTCAGAAGCGGGCGACCTTCGCAGGCCATCAGGCCAGCCTCAAGCGCGCCGGGAACCGAACTGTCGATGCACAAGGGCACGTCGACGGTCTGCTGGATGATCTCGATCAGGGCCTTCATCAGCGGCGGCTCGACGAAGTTGTTGTCGGCATAACGCGGGTCAAGCGCCATCATGTTGGTGAAGACCGCGCCCGAGTTCACGTCAAGGACCGTGGCACCACAGGCGACCTGTTCAAGGGCGTCACGGATGACGGTTTCGAAGTTGCCCTGCTCCAGCTCGGCGGCAAGTTTCTTGCGGCCGGTGGGGTTGATGCGTTCGCCGATCACGCAGAAGGGCTCGTCAAAGCCGATGATCACGGTTTTCGTTTTGGATTCAATAACGGTGCGGGTCATTCTTAAACCTTTTTCTCAAGCTTGCGCGGAGGCAGGAACGCCCGAGGCGCCGCCGTGATCAGTGACCCACTGGGCATTGGTCTTGATGCCACCCAGCGGGAAGAAGTGGACCTGTTCGACCCCGAAGTCCGGATTGGCCGCCTTGTGCGCGGCAAGACCGGCTAGGATCTCGGTCGGTTCATAGGGAAGCAGCAGTTTCGTCACATCCATCGCGCGCTTTTGCAGCACACGCAAGGACGGGCCGACGCCGCAGGCGATGGCGAACTTGATCAGGGTCTGCAGCTTGGCCGGGCCAGCGATGCCGATATGGACCGGCAGCTTGACGCCCTCGGCCTGCAGCCGGTTGACCCAGTCGATGACGGGATCCGCCTCGAAGCAGAACTGGGTGGCCATCGCCATCTGGGCATCGGTGCGTTCAGTGAAGGCGGACTTCCAGCGCGCGGCTTCCATCACCATGCGATCGGAGCCGTCGGCGTCGATGTCCTTGTTGCCTTCGGGGTGACCGGCGACATGCAGGCGGTCAAAGCCGTCGAAGGCGCCGGATTCCAGCAGTTGCATCGAGGAATGGTAGTCGCCAACCGGCGTGGTAACGCCTCCGGCGAGCAACAGACCCTGATGCACGCCGACATCCTTGTAGCGCGCGACCCAGTCGGAAAGTGTCGCCTTGTCCTTGATGATACGCGCCGGAAAATGCGGCATCACGGTAAAGCCTTCGTCGCCGATCCGTTTGGCGGTTGCAACCATGTCTTCAATCGGCGTGCCCTCGATATGGGCGACGTAGACGCGGGTGCCGGTGGGCAGGATCGTACGGAAGCTTTCGATCTTTTCGGCGGTGCGGGGCATCACCTCGATCGAATAGCCTTTCAGGAAGGCCTCCAGCGACTGTGGTTCGGGTTCGGCTTTCTTGCGACCGAAGTTGAAAAGGGCCATGGTCTGCTCCTGCTAATGTCCGGGGGTCAGGCTTTGGCCCAGCCGTCTGCTTCGATCAGTTGCTTGATCCGCGCGATGTCGAATTCTGCTTCCAGCTTTGCCGCATAGTCGGCGACGATGGTTTCAGGCTCACCCTCAACCTCGGCCACCACCACCTTGCGCCATTCGGCAAGATAGGCGTCCGCGTCCTTGGCACCGATTTTCATGGCGCAGCGGTCGATGGCTTGTTCAAAGCGTTCGGTAAGCTGGACCTTGGACCCGCGCCGACCCTTGCCAACAATGACCTGCGCCGGGATGTCGCGCCAGTAGACGACGGTAACTTCGGCCATGACGTGATTCCCCTTGGTGATTGCCTGTAGGTGATAGTCGCCGTTCCCCGACAACCGGTGTCGGTTTTCGACATGGGGCGGCAAGGAAACGACGCCCGGTCTGCTAGCCGTGACCCGCAGCACAATCCCGATACCGCGAACCGGGGCGCTTGTCAGGTGCGCAAAAGATCACTACCTTTGAGCCCAACCACAGATGGAGGGCGAAATGACGCCCGAGCGTCCCAATAGGGCGGACGCGACAGATGCGCCGGTCGAAGCAGTTTCGGCTGTTCCCCGCGCTGATCAGCCGTCAGCCCTTCCTGATCCCGGGCCCGTGCCCGGGGCAGCACCGCTTTACGCGGCGTTGGACCTTGGGACAAACTCATGTCGGATGCTGATTGCCCAGCCGCAGGGTAGCCAGTTTCTGATCGTCGACAGTTTTTCCAAGACCGTGCAACTGGGCGCGGGGCTGGAGGCGACGGGCCGCCTGAGCCGCGCCTCGATGGAGCGTACCATTCAGGCCCTGCGGATCTGCGAGAAAAAGCTGGTGCGTCATGGGGTCCGCCGGATGCGGCTGGTCGCCACTGAGGCCTGCCGCCGCGCCCGCAATGCCCGCGATTTCCTGCGCCAGGTGCGGCGCGAGACCGGGCTTTCGCTGGACATCATCGGCCCGGAGGATGAGGCGCGGCTGGCGGTCATCTCTTGTGCGCCGCTGGTCAACCCGTCGACCGAGCAGCTTTTGGTGGTCGATATCGGTGGCGGGTCGACCGAGCTGGTCTGGATCGACCTTTCTGCCGTGGCCCCGGCTGACCGGCCGCGCGCGATCATGCGGCTGCACATGGGTTTCAACGCACAAGGCGAAGGTGCCGTGGCGCGGGTGGTGGATTGGATTTCCGTGCCGCTGGGGGTGGCGACGCTGAAAGACCAGTTTGTCGATGTCGACGACGATGCCGCGCGCTTTGCGCTGATGAGCTGGTTTTTCGAGGAAAACCTTGCCAGTTTCAGCCCCTATAACGCGACCAACCCGCGTGCCGGATTTCAGATCATCGGCACTTCGGGCACCGTCACGACCATCGCCGCCGGGTTTCTGGGCCTGCGCCGCTATGACCGGGCCAAGGTTGACGGGCTGCAGATGACCTCGGACCAGATCGACACCGTGATCCGCGAATTTCTGGAACTTGGCCCCGAGGGGCGCCGCAACGACCCAAGGATCGGCCGCGACCGGCATTCGCTAATCATGTCAGGGGCGGCGATCTTGCAGGCAATGATGCGCATCTGGCCAACCGACCGCTTGTCGGTGGCCGACAGGGGGCTTAGGGAGGGTCTTCTTTATGCGCAGATGAGCGCGGACGGCGTGCTGGAAGACGGACCCTACAAATGACCGACAAACCGACATCGGGAAAGCCTTCATCGGGCCGGGGCCAGCGCGAACTGCGCGTCCGCGTGAAGACGGCAAAGGGCCGCAAGCTGTCGTCGACGCTGTGGCTGGAGCGGCAGTTGAATGATCCATACGTCATTCAGGCGCGGAAGGATGGCTACCGGGGCCGGGCGGCCTACAAGATTCTGGAACTTGACGACCGCTATGGGTTCCTGAAACCGGGCGCGCGGGTGGTGGACCTTGGCTGCGCGCCGGGGGGCTGGTGTCAGGTGGCGGTGGTTCGCGTCAACGCACTGGGGCAGAATCCGAAAAAGCCGGTGGGCTTCGTACTGGGCGTCGATCTGCAAGAGGTCGAGCCGATCTCGGGCGCGGAAATCCACTTGCTGGACTTTCTGGACGATGATGCGGATGAAAAGGTCAAGGGCTGGCTGGGCGGGCGGGCCGATGTGGTGATGTCCGACATGGCGGCAGCGGCCAGCGGTCACAAGGGCACCGACCACTTGCGCATCGTGGCCTTGATCGAGGCAGCGCTGGCCTTCGCCTTTGACGTGCTGGAAGACGGCGGCACCTTTGTCACCAAGGTTCTGGCGGGCGGTGCGGAAAACGCGATGCAGGTGATGCTGAAGAAGAATTTCCGCAAAGTGGCGAATGTGAAGCCGCCTGCCAGCCGCGCCGACAGTTCCGAGAAATTCGTGGTGGCGCAGGGCTACCGGGGCCGCGAGCTTGCGGCGGCGGCGGCGGAAGCCGACGAAGACTGATCGGATTTTAACGAAAAAGGCGCCCGAAGGCGCCTGTTTTCCACAATGTCGCCGGGTTCAACCGCCCCAACTGCGGACCGGACCGCAATCCATGTGGACGAAATCGGAGCGCGAATACTTGCCCACCCCGCCCGATGCGCAGGCGGCAGCCGCCTTGGCCATCTGCCCGACCGACCGCGATTTCAACCGCAGGTCCGCCGCCTGACCAACCATGTGCAACGAGTTTTTCGCCACGCCCTTGGACTTTGACCGCAGCAGCGCGTTCGTCGCCGGGGACCGGTAGCCCGACAGAAGCATGTATGGCTCGCTCACGTCCATCAGGCGATGCGATGCCGCCATGATGTCGACCGTGCGCATGTCCATCGGGATCGTGTCATTTGACCGCCAGTCGCGCATGAAGTGATTGATTTCCTTCATCACTTCGGGAATGTATTCGCCTTCGATCCAGTAGATCGTGTCCATCGCTTCGCCGGTGCGGCCCGAATACATCGAGATCCGGCGAATGTCGCCAGCGCCTTTCAGCACCCCGAACGCGTTGGAGTAGGTGGGGGCAGCGATCACCGCTGTTGCAGCAAACATGCCCAGAAGGCTGCGCCGCGTGAAACCTGAAGTCGCCTGGTTCGTCATTCTGCCGTATGTCCCCGTCGCTGTCTTTGACCGCTAAACCGCAGCTCTTTCGTGCAACTTCTTCCCCAAGTGCCCGAGCTTTATGGCATAGGCCGATTCGAAGCCCAAGCGCAGATTGCTGGTGGACTCCTTAGCACAACCTGAATCGGCGAATTTTCGCTGAAAGGTACGGAATTCCGCGCAATGTTGCCGTAAAGCCGCAGCTAACGGCAGGAAAACCACACTTGCGCCGGGGTCTCATCGGGGTTTGCCAGGGCGACGGGTTTGTGAATGGACAATCGCGGAAGATTGACCGCAAATTAACTGAAATACCCGTTTTCTGGGCAAGTTACAGTGAATGAGGACCGAATGCGCCTGCGCCTTCTTTCGACGCTTATCCGCCGCCCGGGCATTCTGGCGCTGCTTTTGACCCTGTCGCCGCTGGCTCCGGCCTTTGCCGAGCCGCAGTCCACCGCGTTCGTCCAGTCGCTGGCCAGTGCGGCGGCCGAGGATGCGGTGATTGCCGAATGGTACCGGACCACGGGGTATGAGCCGCTGTGGACCGGCGCCGATGACGCCGACCGCCGCAACGCCTTGCTGACGGCGATTGCCGGGGCCGCCGATCACGGTCTGCCGGTGCAGCGTTATGATGCGGGTGCCCTGACCGCAGCCCTTCTGGCGGCAAGCTCGGAAGGCGACCGGGGCAGGGTCGAACTGGCGATGACGCGGGCTTACCTTGCTTGGGCACATGATCTGACCTCGGGGGCGCTGGTGCCATCGGACGTCGATGACGGAATCAAGCGCGAGATTGCGGTGATCGACCCCAAGACGCTTTTGTCGCGCATTTCGGCGGGCAAGCCTGCGGCGGTGCTGGACTGGCTGTTGCCGGACGGGCCTGCCTATCTGCACCTGATGAAAGCCAAACTTGACCTGGAAACCCGGATTGCGGCGGGCGGCTGGGGGTCTGCGGTTGATGCAGGCTCGCTGGGCCTTGGTGATACCGGGCCGGCCGTCGTGGCCCTGCGGGACCGGCTAACCCTGATGGGCTACCTCGCCCCGACCTCGACCGGCAGCTATGATCTTCAGGTCCAACGGGCGGTGATGGACTTTCAGGTCAACCACGGGCTTCTGGCCGACGGTTCGGCCAATGCGGCCACTTTGGACGAGGTGAACGTCCCCGCCGACGCCCGGCTGAAATCGGTGATCGTCGCGATGGAGCGGGAACGCTGGATGGACGTCGACCGCTCGGTCCGCCACATCTGGGTCAATCTGCCCGACTTTCATGCGCGCATCTATGAGGGCGGTCTTGCGGTCTTTGAAACCCGGGTGGTGATCGGCAAGAACGTCCACGACCAGCGCAGCCCGGAATTTTCGGACCTGATGGAGCACATGGTCATCAACCCCTCCTGGGGGGTGCCGCGGTCGATCACGGTCAAGGAATACCTGCCGCTTTTGCAGCAGAACCCCGGTGCGGTCGGGCATTTGCAGGTGGTTGACGGGCGGGGCCGGGTGGTGGCGCGCGGTGCGGTCGATTTTTCGGCCTATACCGCCAGCAACTTTCCCTTTGACCTGCGCCAGCCGCCGTCTGATGGCAATGCGTTGGGGCTGGTCAAGTTCATGTTCCCGAACCCCTACAATATCTATCTGCACGACACCCCCTCCAAGTCCCTGTTTGCAAACGAGGTGCGCGCCTACAGCCATGGCTGCATCCGGGTCGCGCGGCCGTTCGATCTGGCCTATGCGCTGCTGGCCTTGCAAACCGAAGCGCCGGAAGCGTTGTTCCAAAGCGAGCTAGACACCGGCAATGAGACGGTGGTGAAACTGGACAAGGAATTGCCGGTGCATCTGGTCTATTTCACCGCCTATCCCGACGCCAAGGGCCGGATCGGCTATCGTCGCGACATCTATGGGCGCGACGCGGCGCTTTATGAGGCATTAGAGGCTGCCGGGGTGGCATCGGACGCGGTTCAAGGCTAGGTCTTTCTGGTAGAATGCCACCAGCTACGGGCCGGAGAACCGCCATGCCCCATACGATCCGCGACATAGCACTTGCCCTTGGGGCCTTGGCCGAGGGCGATCTTGACCTGACCGTGACCGGCGCATCCGAGCCGCAGATGGCCGGGCCGGACAGTCTGGCCTTGGCGATGGACCCGCGTTACGCCGACGGCATTCCCAAGGGTCAGGCGCGGGCGGCGATGGTCTGGCCGGGGGCAAACTGGCGGGCGATGGGCCTGCAGGCGGCAATCTTTGCGCCGCGCGGTCGGCTGGCGATGGCGGGGTTAAGCCGGATGCTGGACGCAGGGCCCGACCTTGCGCCGGGGGTTCATCCGATGGCTATTGTTGCGTCTTCTGCGGCAATCGGGCCGGGGGCTGCCATTGGCCCCTTTGTTACCATCGGCGCGGCCGTTCGCATCGGGGCCAATGCCCGGATTGCCAGCCATGTGTCGATTGCCGAAGGCGCCAGCATCGGGGCCGATGCGCTGATCCTTCAAGGCGCGCGGATAGGGGCGCGGGTCACCATCGGCGACCGGTTCATCTGCCAGCCGGGTGCGGTTATCGGCGCAGATGGGTTTTCCTTTGTCACGCCGGAAAAATCCGGGGTCGAGGAAATACGCGAAACGCTGGGCACGCGGGGCGAGATCACCGGCCAAAGTTGGACACGGATACATTCTCTTGGCGCTGTGACCCTTGGCAATGATGTGGAAATCGGAGCGAATGTCTGTATCGACCGGGGCACGATCCGCGACACGACGGTTGGGGATGGCAGCAAGCTGGATAACCTTGTCCATGTCGGTCACAACGTCCAGATCGGCCGCGATTGCCTGATCTGCGGTCAGGTCGGCATCGCCGGATCGGCGCGGATCGGTGACCGGGT
>CAIXBE010000318.1 GCA_903917595.1 uncultured Rhodobacterales bacterium | reverse complement strand
CGGCGATGGAGCTGATCGCCATAGGTCTGCGCGTCAGCCTTGCGTGCCCTGCCCCGTCAACGCTGGATCGCCGCATCGCCTCGTGGCGGGCGTTCCATCGGATGAAGAACCTGCCCTCGCCCTTCGAGGCGCCCCTGCTGAAACAGGCCCGCGCCAAGGGGCGCCGCGCCGCTGCCCGTCCCCGAATGCCGAAATCTCCGCGCCCCGTGACACGCGATGTGTTGGAGCAACTTCTGGCCACCTGCGACGGCTCGCTACGCGGTCTGCGGGATCGGGCGATCCTGATGTTGGGGTTCGGCACCGGCGGGCGGCGGCGGTCCGAGATCACCAACCTTTACCGCGAGGATATCGACCTTCAAGATTACGCCGCCAAAGGTCTGATCTGGGTGCGCTTGCTGGAAACCAAGACCACGGGCAAATCCGACGCCCCGCGCCTGCCGCTGAAGGGTCGCGCCGCCCGCGCCGTGGTCAGCTGGATCGAGGCGGCGGGGATTGCCCAAGGTCCGCTGTTCCGCCCCGTCAGCCAGTCCGACCGCGCCCTGCCCCGCAAGCTGTCGCCAGACGCCATTCGGGTGATCCTGCGCCACCGCCTTGGCCTTGCCGGATTGCCACCAGACTACGCCACACCACATGGATTGCGCGCAGGCTTTCTGACCCAAGCCGCTTTGGACGGAGCCCCCCTGGCCGCCGCGATGAAACTTTCCCTCCACCTCTCGGCCATCCAGGCACAAAGATACTACGCCGATGTCGAAATTGCCGAAAACCCTACAACCGATCTACTGGGGGATTGAGGCATTATTCTATGCCTGTTCAGGAATCCGTAAGATAGACGGTCAGGCTTTGATGGGCATGCAAGATGCGGATGATCTCGATACCCTGATCTACCTTCAAATAGATCACCAGATGCGCGCCGCTGCGCTCGTCGGTAAAGATGCCGCTGGAACAGGCCGAGATGCTGGGGCTGCTTGAGTAGCCAAACAACCTTGCAAATCATCCATTACATGGAAGGATTACATGGCTTTTGCCAGCGCCAGGCTCAGAAGCTGTCCGTTCATGCAAACGGGTTCACGATCCGCAGCCTGCTTTCCACAAGCAGGCCATTCTGCATGTCCTCGCTCCACAGCGTCGTACATCCCGCGATCAAAGCGCTGGCCACGATCATCGCATCGTAGATCGAGAAGCCGTAACGTTCCGCTAAGGCGCGACCGACGTCATGGGTCTGAAGTGTCAGGTCTTCGACGGGACACAAGGCGCGCACTCCTTCGAGAAATGCCACTGCTTCCTCCCAACTGAGGCCGCCTTTGCGGCGGCAGTTCACGAGCGTCTCGTTCAGGACCTGAACGCTGATCCGAGGCCCCTGCCTCAAGATGGCTTCGGCTCGATCGGCCTTCGGGCCACTGTCGAGCAGGTAGAGGACAACATTTGTGTCAGCGAACTCAGCGCTCATGCGTAGCGTCGCGGCTCAGGCGTTCTGCAGCGGGCAATTTGCCCCGGAAGCGGCGCAGACCCGTCAGAACCTCGTCCGCGCGAGCCAGACGACGAACTCTGACCTGGCCGTCGTCCTTGACCAGGTCGATCTGATCGCCTTCCTTGAGGCCAAGTTCCCGGACAAGCTCCGCGGGCAAACGGACGGCAAGCGAGTTGCCCCATCTTGCGACCTGCATATTGACCTCCTGCGTGGATATACGTCCTGTAATGTATATCTGAATGACTG
>CAIXBE010000317.1 GCA_903917595.1 uncultured Rhodobacterales bacterium | reverse complement strand
CGCATACTCGAATGGTCACCAAAAGTGTTATTCGACGATGGCGTTCGAAAGTTTGCTGCCGAGCTGTCCAAAGATCTAAATTTATAATTGTCCTAACATCGGCTATTTTCATGATCAGCTTGTTTTGATGATTGCCTACCCCCTTGCCAGGGGAGCAACAGCCTGAATCCAGGAGGCTATAGGTCGTGTTGATTTGCAGCGGCTGTCGAAGGAAGAACTGATTGATCTGGTGCTGCACTGTATGCGGCGCCTACGCCCCATTGATATCGCGGCTTCCGTATAGGCTTTGGAGCGGCGAACCTTCTTCTGATGTTTTGGAGGTAGGCTGCGATGGCGGACGGTGGCAATGGGTTTGTCGGCTTCGTTGAGATGGTGCGGCGAACGCGGGGGTATCGTCGCTGGCCGGAGGGTTTCAAGGCGCGGATCGTGGCGGAGAGTTTTCAGCCTGGAGCGCGGGTTGTGGACGTCGCGAGGCGACACGATCTCGCGCCGCATCAAGTCTCAGACTGGCGACGGCTGGCGCGGCAGGGACTTCTTGCGTTGCCGGCTGAGGCCATTGAGGCAGTGAGCGCGAGTGCGGTTGCAGCTTTCGTGCCGGTATCGGTTTATGGCGACACGGATGCATCATCAGAGGCTACGGATGCGCCCGAGGGGGTCATCGGGATCGAACTTTGCTGTGGGCTGGTGGTGCGGGTGCCGGGTGACGTGTCGGCCGAGCGGGCGGCCGCGCTTGTGCGCGCGTTGCGGGGACCAGCATGATCGTCGCGGGGCATCGTCTGCCGATCCTGGTCGCAACCCAGCCGGTGGACTTCCGCTGCGGGCACCAGGCGCTGGCGCTGATCGTGCAGAACACGCTGCGGCTCGATCCGCACTCTGGATTGACGGTAATGTTTCGCTCGAAACGCGGCGACAGGTTGAAGATCCTTGTTTGGGACGGCACGGGCATGGTGCTGATCTACAAGGTTCTGGAACAGGGCAGCTTCGCCTGGCCGAAAGTTCAGGACGGGGTTATGCGGCTGTCGCGGGCGCAATTCGAGGCGCTGTTCGAGGGACTGGACTGGCGTCGGATGATGGCGCATCGGGTGGTGGCGCCGGCTGCGGCGGGGTGACTCAGGCGGACGTTTTGGCGTTGTTTTTTTGGGCTTTTCGGCCCGGATCGGGTAGAAAGGGCCATGTCGCAGCCCTTCGATATGAGCCGCTTTCTGGACCTCCCGCCCGAGGTGGTGAAGGCCTTTGCGGCGATGCAATTCGAACTCTCGGTCGAGCGCGCGGCGCGGCAGCACGAGCAGGCGGTGGTGGCGGAAAAGGAGGCCTTCATCGCCGAACTCAAGGAGCTGGTCGCAACGCTGGAGGGCCAGGTCCAGCAGTATCGCCACGCCAAGTTCGGGCCGAAATCCGAGAAGCTGAGCCCAGCCCAGTTGGAACTGGCGCTGGAGGATCTCGAGACTGCCATCGCCGAGACCGAGGTACGCATCGCCGCGGTCGAGGAGAGGATTGCCGCCAGCACATCCGATCCGGCCAAGAAGGCTCCGCGCCCGCCCCGCAAGGCCCGGGCGCTACCCGAGAGCCTGCCGCGGGTCGAGCAGGTGATCGAGCCCAAGTGCATCGCCTGCCACTGCGGCTGCGGCGACATGGTCCGGATCGGCGAGGACCGCACCGAGCGGCTGGACGTCATTCCGGCGCGCTATCAGGTGATTGTCACTGTGCGCCCGAAATACGCCTGCTCCAAGGGGCGGACGGGAGTGCTCCAGGCGAAAGCCCCCGCGCATTTGCTGGAGGGCAGTTGGCCGACCGAAGCACTGCTCGCCCACATCGCAGTAGCAAAGCATTCCGAACACATGCCGCTGAACCGGCAGGCTGTGGTCATGGCCCGGCACGGGGTGCCGATCGACCGCTCCGTGCTGGCAGACTGGATGGGGCGAACCGGCGCGTTGATCGCTCCGGTGGTCGAGCGCATGGCGATGCTGCTCAAGACCGACAGCAACCGCCTCTACGTCGATGAGACCACGGCCCCGGTGCTGGACCCCGGGCGCGGCAGGACGAAAACGGGATATCTCTGGGCCGTGCTGCGCGACGATCGGGGATGGGGCGGCCAGGCACCGCCCGGCGTGGTGTTCCACTACCATCCAGGCCGCGCTGGAGAGTATGCCAGTGAAATCCTCGAGGGGTTCAACGGCACCATCCAGGTCGATGCATACGGTGGTTACAGCCACCTGTCGAAACCTGCCCGGAAGGGAGGCAAACCCCTGGCGCTGGCGTTCTGTTGGGCCCACGGGCGGAGAAAACTGATCGCAGCCAAGCCCAAGGCGGGCTCGCCTGTCGTGGACGAGGCGCTGGTGCGCATCGCCGCCCTCTACAGGATCGAGGATGCCATCCGCGGCAAGGATCGCGATCTGCGCCGCGCGGTCCGGCAGGAGCAGTCCCGGCCCCTGATCGATGACTTCTTCGCCTGGCTCGAGGCGCAGGCTGCCCGTATCTCGCGGAAGTCCGACCTCGGTAAGGCGCTGGCCTACATGCTCCGGCGCCAGGACGGCTTTCGGCTCTTCCTCGGGGACGGCTGCATCGATATGGACTCCAACCTGGTCGAGAACGCCATCAGAAGTCCGGCTATGAACCGTCGCAACGCGCTCTTCGCCGGCCATGACGAGGGCGGCCGGAATTGGGCTCGCTTCGCCAGCCTCATCGGTACCTGCAAGATGAACGGCGTGGAGCCTTACGCCTACCTGG
>CAIXBE010000316.1 GCA_903917595.1 uncultured Rhodobacterales bacterium | reverse complement strand
CGAATAACCCGCCGCCGCGAAGAAATGGGCCAGACCTGACTTGCGCGAGGGTTTCTGTTGCTTGTCCATGACTAAGCTTCGCACTTTCCGGCACGACCCGGCAAGGTCAAGCTGCGATAAGCGGCAGAACGCGGCCGGTCGCTTGGTCCCTGGCTGCAAACCTGGTGCAGCACGGTAACGGTGTCACCGGGAATCGACACTGCATTTTCCGCAAAATTGTTCAGGGACATCGCGTCGATGCACTCCCGCAACCAGAATTCTGCCTCGTCTGCCGCCGCCATGGTAATCCCCCCCGAAATGTCGCGTTGCAAAGCGCAGAAAATGGCTGGCAAAAACGATGTTCATGCAAAGTTGTGACAGATCAGGGCGTGAAATCGCCTCGTTGAAGCGTGGTTCTGGCTGCATGGGAAAGGTCTTGAGAGCACAAAGCGATGATGCCCCTCTTTCCAAAGCTCTATATGGCTTGCGATGCGTCTGATTATAAAAAGGCGCTTAAGGCACCCTGCTTCAGGTGATGCTTTCGAGCCGCTCCTTGGACAGATCGCCCGGCACGATTGTCACAGGGATCGGTAGACTGCCCGAGCTTCGGCTCAACGCCGTCACCAGCGGGCCTGGGCCGGACTTGTCGCTGCCCGCACCCAGAACCAGCACTCCGATATCAGTGTCCGCTTTGACCAACGCAAGGATTTCGGCAACCGGATCGCCTTCGCGGATCACCAGTTCGGGGTTGACCCCCTGCTTGTCGCGCATCCATTTGGCGAAAACCTCGAAATGCGCCTCGATCCGTTCGCGGGCTTCGGCGCGCATCAGGTCAGCGACGCCCATCCAGGTCTGGAACTCTTCGGGCGGGACGACCGAAAGGATGGTGACCCCGCCGCTGGTATGTGCCGCCCGAAGGGCAGCAAAGCGCATCGCGTTCAGGCATTCGCGGCTGTCGTCCAGCACGACCAGAAATTTCCGCATGATTGATCCCCTTTTGCGGCATAGATCATGGCCCGGCCAAGGGGGGGCTGGCAAGCCCTACCGGCGCGCGACCAAAGCCAGAACCTTTGGATAAAGCCGCCAAAGGGTAAGCGTCCGGGTCCCGTTCAGCACCATCAGCGCCGCCCAAAGCCCGTGGTTGCCGATCAGCGGCAGCAGGATGACCAGCGCCAGCACATAGGCGACGATGGCCACCGACATCGCGCGCAACATGTCGCCGGTCAAAAGCGCGCCGATGAAGATGCCGTCATAGACCCAAGCCGCCGCCCCGATCAGCGGGGCCGCAATCAGCCAGGGCAGGTAGTCCCGCGCCGCTGCGCGCACCTCTGGCGCGGTTGTCATCAGGTCGATCAGCGCAGGCCCGGTCAGCGCAAAGGCCACCGCCAGCCCGACCGCCCCGCCCAAGCCCCATTGCATGCAGATCCGCCCCGCCGCCCGCGTGTCGGCCAAGCAGCGCGCGCCCACCGCCTGCCCGATCAGGGTCTCGGCGCTGATGGCAAAACCGTCCAGCGCATAGGCGGTGATTTCAAGAAACTGAATCAGCACCTGATTGGCCGCCAGCGTCACGTCGCCGTAGCGCGCGCCAAGGAAGATGAAGGCGGTGAAGGCCAGTTGCAGGATCACGGTCCGCGCCATGATGTCCCGGCTGGCCGAGAACATCCGCCGGATCGCCGGCCGGTCGCCCAGCCGCGCCAGCCCCTGCCGCAGTCCGGGGCCAAAGGCATCCCGTGACAGCCAAAGCGCCAGCGCCAACCCGGCAAGTTCGGCAATCAGCGTGGCGATTGCGACGCCCCAGACCCCCCAGCCAAGCCCAAGGCCCAGCCAGAACGACAGACCCAGGTTCAGCCCATTCTGCACCAGTTGCAGGATCAATACGCCGCGCGTGCGCTCCAGCCCGACCAGCCAGCCGGTCAGCGAGTAAAGCGCGATGGTTGCGGGTGCGCCCCAGATGCGGATCGCCAGATACTGATGCGCCACCCCCTCGACCGCCGGTGAGGCCGGAGCCAGAGCAAAGGCCCCAGCAAAAAGCGCGGATTGCAGCGCCACCAACCCCAGCCCCGCCACCGCGCCCACGATCAGCGCCCGCAACAAGACGGCCGAAACCTCGCCCGCGTCCCCTGCCCCATGCGCCTGCGCCGCAAGCCCCGAGGTCGACATCCGCAAGAACCCGAAGGCCCAATACAGCGTCGCCAGAATGACCGCGCCGATCCCGACGCCGCCCAGACTGGCCGCATCGCCAAGCTGGCCGATCACAGCGGTATCGACCGCCCCCAAAAGCGGCACCGTCGCATTCGACAGCACGATTGGCGCTGATATCTTCAGGACCCGGCGGTGGGTGATCGCAGTCATGAATTGGCGTCAGACAGCGGCATCAGGAAATGCCCTGTTGCCTGAGCGAAAAGGCGGTTGCGGTTGTCCTGCCAGGCCTCGACATGGACGGACGCATAGCGCCGCCCGAAGCGGTTCACCCGCGCTCGGGCATAGGCATCGCGCGGCAGGCCTGCCCGCAGATAGTCGATGGTAAAGTCGATGGTCTTGGGCAATCGCAACGGACCTTCGGGCAAGGCACCTTCAGCCTCGACCCCTTCCCACAGCGTGCTCCACGCCAGTTCGATCACGGCTGAGATCTCAAGAAAGGCTGCCGTGGCCCCACCATGCAAGGCGGGCAGCCGGGGGTTGCCGATCAGGTCGTCGCGAAACGGCAGGACGGCGGTCAACTCATCGCCCCGCCGGTCGAATTCGACGCCCAGAAAGCCGATATAGGGCACCCCGTCCACCAGACTGCGCAACAGG
>CAIXBE010000315.1 GCA_903917595.1 uncultured Rhodobacterales bacterium | reverse complement strand
TCGACCCGAACCGACGCTGGCCCCGGTGATCCCGTCCACCTGCGCCACGTCCCCGCCAGTAAACTGGGCCCAGTCGGTCAGATGCTTGTAATACTTCGACTTTCCGCCAGCCATCCACAGGCTGCCTGCATAGGCCCCCGAGGCATCGGTGACATAGATGGCGACATACGCCCCCGGTCCTCCGTATTGCGCCATGTTGACGGTCAGGGTGACGGGCCGTGCGAAAGCAAGGCCGGGGGCAACAAGGGCGGTGGACAGCGCAAGGGCTGCGATCAGGGATTTCATCTTGGATACTCCGGGATTGAAAGGATCAGTTCGACGTCACCACCGGCGCGGTGCCGTTGGTGAAAAGCCCGTTCTGCGGCGGTGGCGCAGTGCCCGCCTTGGCGGCATTGCCCGAGGCCCCGACGGCACAGCCGGCCTCATCGTCATCGTCATCGTCATCGTCTTCGTCTTCGTCGTCGCAGTCGTCCGCCTCGTCCTCTTCCGACAGCGACCAGAACCAGCTGCTTTCACCTTCATCTTCGTCACCGTCGATCAGGGTCAGGGCCGCACCCGGGGCAGTGCCGGACATGAGGCTGGCGTCTGGCGTCAGGGGCAGGCCCTGACCGGCGGCAAGCACCGCCGAACCAGTGCCAAGGCTGGCACAAAGGCCTGAGGTCATCAGCAATAGGGCAAAGGTACGCTTCATTCTGTCTCTCCATACGGTAAGGGGTTCCGGGGGGGCTTGGGTCCGGGCTGCGCGCGTGCGCCTTCCTTCGGGTCAGTCATCCCCGCCGTCTTCGTGTTCTGCGCCGTCTTCGTCATGGTCGTCCTCGAACTCCATCTCGACGACCGCCAGCGTTGCGGGGTTAAGCTTGACCTCGATCGCCCGGCCTGCGGCATCCCGACCGATCACCTCGTAACAACCGTCGTCGATCCGGATCCGACGCAGCACCCAGCCCTGTTCGGCGGCGAGCTTCATCACTGCCTCACGCGGTTGCCAGTCGGTCATCGGCACGACGCAGTTCTCGTCGGCCAGCGCCGGGGTGGCGATCAGCGCCAGGGTCAGCACCAGCCTTGTCGTTATCCGCTTCATGGGCGACACTCCGCTTCGGGTTATGCAGGCCTTATGCCGGGCGAAGCTGACGCCAGCCTGAAGCGGGGCTGGTATCTGCTTCAGGTGGCCGTCAGGTTGGCCCGCTATGCCTGCGGCCATTGGAGGCCAGATGCGAATCTTGCTGATCGAAGATGACCGCGTGATCGCCACCGCCCTGCGAGAGCAGGCGGAAGGCGAAGGTCATTCCGT
Organism: uncultured Rhodobacterales bacterium; assembly: GCA_903917595.1. Taxonomy (GTDB): domain Bacteria; phylum Pseudomonadota; class Alphaproteobacteria; order Rhodobacterales; family Rhodobacteraceae; genus Tabrizicola; species Tabrizicola rara. The sequence continues at coordinate 796 of CAIXBE010000315.1, read as the reverse complement.
CGATTGGGCCGCGCGGCTGGATGAGGCTTCGGATGCCCTTGCGACCACCAGTTTCGACCTGATCCTTCTGGACCTGATGCTGCCTGATGGCCGGGGGCTGCCCTTCCTGCGCAGCTTGCGGGCCAAGGGCAGCCAGACCCCGGTCATCATCATGACGGCGCTGGATCAGGTGTCCGACCGGATCGAGGGGCTGAACGCCGGGGCGGATGACTACCTTGTCAAGCCCTTCGACCTCTCCGAACTGTCAGCCCGCATCGGGGCTGTCGCACGACGCTATTCGGGCAATCCCAACCCCCTGATTACACTGGGTGCGCTGTCCATCGACCTTGCCGACCGCCGGGTGACCAGGGATGGGCGAGCGATCCCCCTTACCGCCCGTGAGTGGGTGCTTTTCGAGGCGTTCCTGCAAAAGCCAGGCCAACTTCTGTCCAAACCGCAGCTTGAGGACCGGCTCTATTCCTTCGACGCCGAGGTCGAAAGCAACACAATCGAGGTGCACGTCAGCCGCCTGCGCAAGAAGCTTGGTGCCGAGGTCATCCTGACCGAACGCGGGCTTGGCTACCGGCTGGGTCCGGCATGACGCGGCCCTCGATCCGGCTGCGATCTGCCGCCGCCCTGTCGCTGATCGTCACGCTGATCTGGCTGGGCACGGCGTTGGTGACGGCGCGGCTACTGACGTCGGAACTGGAAGAGGTTTTCGATTCCGCCTTGCAGGAAACCGGCCAGCGTATCCTGCAACTCGCCGTCGTCGATGTGCTGGGGCGTGAAGAGGAAGGCGTAACCCCACGCGTGATGG